>NZ_JBKKBJ010000120.1:0-18523 GCF_046714055.1 Methyloglobulus sp.
GGTTAGCTGTTTATAGCCTTTCATAAGCCCCTTCATCTTTGGTCGGATTGAAAAAAGCCTTGAACTATAGCAGCTAGCCCTTTTCAATCCAGTTGAAAATGAATTGCACTTATGTGTTGAATGTAAGAAATATAATAAATCACCCAAATGGTGGGAGCACTGTAGGGGCAGGCCTTGTGCCTGCCCGGATAACCCCGTGTCTATCCGGGCAACCACGGGGTTATCCGCCCCCCCTTGTGCCTGTCAGGGCAACCACAAGGGATTGGCCTGACAGTGAATAACCATCAAATCTAATTGATTTTTTTAGGTTTATGGGGGGGGGTTGGCGCTTGGAGCTTGAAACCGCCTTATTTAAAACTGATATGAACGAAATCCATATGAAACGCCTATTTTTTGCCCTTTGGCCGGACGATATGATTCGGCAGCAATGCGTAAAAATTACGCGGGCCATCAACAATGGCAAAATCAGGCCGGTTAACCCTGCCAACCTGCATGTGACGCTGTTATTCTTAGGCAACATAACTACTGATAAAGAAATTGCTTTTAGAGAAGAGGTGGCGATTATCCCAGTCCCTAAAATAACCCTTCGATTCGATCATCTCAACTTCTGGAAAAAGCCCGGTGTTTTATGTTTGACCGCAACTGACAACAGCCCAAAGTTAATGGCGCTGGTGGATAATTTAGCAATCGTAGCCAGAAAGCTGGATATTCCTATCGATGAACGTCCCTTCAAGCCGCACGTTACATTGGCCAAAAAGGCGAAGGAACCGATGACACTGGAATTTGAACCGATAATATGGCATTCCAAGTCCTTCTGTCTGGTTGAATCCTGCCCATTGTCAAACGGTGTCGAATACCGGATTATCGAACAGTGGGTAGCCAAATAACTCATAAACCCAAAAATAGTGGGCACTTAACCAGCTTTTTTGCTATAAACTACCACTTTCTTTATCCTAATATACATGAGGTAAAACAATGCCTTATCTAAAACTAAACACTAACGTGACTATCTCAAGCCAACAATCACCTAAATTGTTAAGTGAGCTTTCTAAACTAATGGCGCAAGAAACAGGGAAGCCGGAGCACTACGTTATGGTAGAGCTGATGGAAAATAAGGCGATGCTGTTTGCTGGCACTAACGGGCCGTTGGCTTACCTGGAATGTAAAAGCATTGGACTCAGCGCAAGCCAGGCAAAATCAATCTCTGCGGCTGTTAGCCAAATATTAAAAGATAGCCTGCAACTGAATGGCGACCGTATTTATATCGAGTTCAGCAATTGTCCAGGGGACTACTGGGGCTGGAATGGTTCAACCTTTGGATAGCGGGGGGGATTATCGAATTTCCCTCACCCAACCCTCTCCCTCTGGAGAGGGCTTATTTCCGACACTGTGAAGGTTTAGCCCTGTGTCGCATACAAGTTTTAGCCTTTATTGTCGCTTAATATTTGCCCCTTCTCCAGAGGGATGCCTACATGGATGTAGGTAGTAGGTGGAAAAATGCTCCTGCATTTTCCACATTCACCGCGTCCATGTGGCTTGGCAACGCAGGAGCAGTTCCCGAGAAGGCCGGGGGGATGAGGGGTTTAATATCACATGCTTATAGCCCTCTCCCAGTGGGAGAGGGTATTTTAATCAAAGCCGACGATCAGCTTTGATTAAATTGTCACACAATCTTCAATAAACAGTCACGCCGCTGTCACAAAAGAACCTTAATCTTCCCAATTGAAATCTAAATAGTTGGTGGACTCTTGGTTGTTCCGCTACGTCATCGTAGTCGGCCAGCCCAGGACTAGCCCTTGGGAGGACAATATGAAACTGCTTTATGCGATTCATAAGTACGATGTCTTTATGTTTTCCTGGCTCATCAATGCCAGCATCCATAACAGTTTGGCTAAGGTTTCCCGGTACGTGTCAAGAACGGGTGACGGGGAATTGTATATCCTGGTCATGGCCTTGCTGTATTGGCATGAAGGGTCGCGAA
Source organism: Methyloglobulus sp. (assembly GCF_046714055.1). Lineage (GTDB taxonomy): Bacteria > Pseudomonadota > Gammaproteobacteria > Methylococcales > Methylomonadaceae > Methyloglobulus. The sequence continues at coordinate 1,982 of NZ_JBKKBJ010000120.1, forward strand.
ACGCGCCTTTGCAAGCTATCCTGTTGGCTTTTTCCATCGAAAGGCCAGCCTATTTTGTCCTAAAAAACGGCTTCAAGCGTAATAGGCCGGAGGCGGCATTAAAAAATTTCCACAGTTTTATCACGCCTTCAGACAAGTTCAGCTTCCCGTCAGGCCACACATCGGCAGCGTTCCTGATGGCGACCTTGCTAGGTCACTTTTTCCCTTATCTTTTGATACCGCTATGCTGCTGGGCCGGGTTAGTCGGTTTTTCCCGTGTAGCACTGGGCGTACATTTCCCCACTGACATACTGGTTGGCTGTGTCATGGGTATCACAATCGCATTTTTCAGCATAGGACAGATTATTTAATGCGTATTTTTTATGGTGTTCAAGGAACTGGCAACGGACATATCACCCGTGCCAGAGTGATGGCAAAAGAACTTTTTAAGGCAGGCATTGAGGTTGACTTCCAGTTTACGGGTCGTGCTTTCGACAAATATTTTGACATGGCGGTTTTTAATGGCCACCAACTGCGTCACGGGCTGACGTTTTCTGTCAATAAGGGACAAGTCAGCTACGTGAAAACGGTGTTGACTTCCAAACCCATTACTTTTGTAAAGGACGTAAAAAAGCTGGATTTAAGGGACTATGACCTGGTCATCAGCGACTTTGAGCCCGTTACGGCTTGGGCGGCAAAAGCCCAGGGCGTACCAGTCTTGGGTATCGGGCATCAGTACGCATTCAAACATAAGATACCCAGGGAAGGTTCTGATCCACTGGCTGAATTGGTCATGAAATTCTACGCGCCTGTGGACACCGGCGTGGGCCTACATTGGCATCATTTTGGGCAACCCGTGTTGCCGCCCATCATCGAAACCCACGAAGAATCAAAAGAGGCCGTAAAGAACAAAATCATTGTGTATCTTCCATTTGAAGATACCCGGGAAGTGATTGCGCATTTGTCACCTTTCAATCTGTTTGAATTTCACATCTATACCTCGGAAGTCGTGCCATCCAAAACTGCTAATATTATCTGCAAGCCCTTATCCCGTGAAGGGTTTCAACAAGACCTCATTGATTGTTCAGGCATCATCAGCAATGCCGGGTTTGAGCTTGCCAGTGAGGCATTGCAGATGGGGAAAAAAATCTTGGCAAAGCCCCTTCATGCCCAGATGGAACAAATCTCGAATGCGGCTGCATTACACCAGCTTGGATATGGGCACGTCATGAATGACATTAACGGAGCGGCGATTGACCACTGGTTGCATGATGCCCATGCTGTTAAGATTACTTACCCCAATACGGCAAAAATACTGGTTGAATGGATACAGGATGGTATGCCCGATATGGATATCGATTATGTTGAAAATATTTGGAACACGGTGGACATTAAGCATATCCACCATTAACTTCTATCCAAGGACTCGAATAAAAATCAAATAGCTCCTATTTGCCCTAAATTTGCAGCCTGCTTACACGTTTATTATCATGCTACCAACAAATTCTGTAGAAATTGACTTACTATTTGCCATGAAAGCAGATTTCAGTCTACATTATCCTTGTGCCTTATATTTGCTCTACGCAATCCCAAACATCCTGGATATTAAGAGAAAACATTCACCATCCTTAAATGAACAAGCCCGTAACACCCCCCACGAAATCAATAAGCGGCAACCACTCGAAGCCCAAGCGTAAGCCGCGCAAACGATCCATGCGAAAATCGGCAGTCACTGTTCCACCCCATAATTTCCGGCAAAAACTTCTGTTCGTCACGTCTGAAACGCTAGCCCTAGCCACCATAGCCATCTATGCAATCGTCGTCGTACTGGGGAATGCTGCAAATTGGTTTTCCGGCACCAGTTTTCTAGGCAGTTTACTGCCATTTGCGGCAGGCGTTATGGCGTTGATCCTGGCATCGTCAATTTTCCTCATTACCTGGTGGAAACTGCGTAGCTATTTAAAAAACCATTCACCCATGTTGATTCCTATGACTGCAATCGGCCTTGTTTTGGCGGTTGCATTGATTTCTGGGCAAGCACTGCCCACCCAGTCCATCGGCCAGTTCCGCACCTTGGTTGGCGGCAAGGAAGAAGCCAGCCGGGTCACTCTCAATCATCAAGTGTTCGCCGCTTACCGACGCTATAATTCAGCCAATTTGCACAAAATGATGCAACGGGCAGAACCTTATAATGCCGCGATTGCGGAGGCTGCTGCGGAATTTGACGTAGACCAAAACCTGCTGCAAGGAATTGCCGCAACCGAGTCTTCTTTCAAGCCCAGGGACAGTAATGATGGCGGTCACGGTTTATTCCAAATCACGGCGGTACCTAAATTCGTACTGGAAGAAGCCAAAGAACACTTGGACACTGATCGGTTATCTTTATTCGATCATCGACATAATGCCTTCATCGCCGCCGCCACCTTCAAGCATTATCTGGCAGAAATGAAGGATGATGTGTTTCTTGGCTTGCTTGCCTACAACATAGGCCCCGCTAGTGGCGGACTTCGCTTCATCATGAAAAAATACGGCGTGACTGATTTTATTACCATTCAACCTTATTTACAGTTACTGCCCCGCGATTATCCTATCCGGGTATTGTCTTATGCTTTGGCATTTCGACTTTGGCAAAAACAAGGTAAACTTCCCGCTTACGAAGAAGGCAATAACGCTATGCAAATACAACAGCTAGGCGTACCGGGCTTGCCTTAACAATTGCTTGGACGCTGTTTTCAATGATAATTGTTTCAGGTAGCCTTACGGCCTGATAAAACGCCCCTAACTTTTCGGTCAGTGTTTTGATTATTAGATTTTCTTTACTGCTGATATTGGGCTCGATTGCTAATTTTTTGCTGGCTATCGTTCTCGATCGGCTAACGATATCAAATCTTGCTGATCAAGCATCGCAACTTGGCTCGATGGTGTTGTTATGCGCTTTTTTCCTGCTATTGCTGGCTGGCTTAGGTTTGCTAGGCAAATTAATTACCGTTTCCCTTTACGATTATTTTTCCACCCGACAACGCATGGAACGAAGGTTGTTATTTTATACGAGCAGGATTAATCGCCTCAATCGGCTCTTCCAGTTTAAAAAAGCCCGCTTGCTGTATTTCAACCTACAAAAGCGCAAACACCTTCTAAAAAAGAACGGTCAAAAATCTGCGGCATCATGAAAACCTTAAAAGAACAGATTCATAATATTGTTAACCTTTTCCATTCGATCAAGGATAAAAACCTCCATTGGCAAGCTGCAAACCAGGATCAGCAGATAAAACTCTCGCACGCACGTATACTTGCCGAAAAAAACTTGGCAGCCAACATGGCCAAAAAAAGTGTGCTGTTGGCGCACGAAATTGCCTTGTTGAAAACGCGGCAACATGCCGAACTTGTCATGTTGAAAACCCGCTGCAAAGAAGATATCAAGGACTATCAGCAATACCTAGAATCTTTGAACCATCTCAAGCTGGCACTACAAACCAGCTACGCCCACCTTCCTGATGCAATCGCCCACACCATCCACCATCATGCAAAATCGCTATTGAACACGATGTGGGAGACGGAAGATTTGGAAGAAAAAATAAGGCACGAAGCCCAGCTAATTAAATTCATGACAACCGTGCATGAAGAAACCCGCCTTTACCGCACGGGTGCGCTAGGCGAAAAACTGCCTGAAAATACCTTGAAGTTAATTAATCAAGATAACAGCCAGTCTTTACCCACAAGCCTAAAGACTGATTCGATAAATCGATCTTTATCATAAACATAATAAATCTTGAGTTTAACCACCTCCTCAGAGACCTTGAAAATCTCAAGTGCATCCCCCATCCTTTCCCGTAATCGTAAGGAACGATACTTTCCAAGTTTAGTCATTCTCTTTAAGAATGGCCGACTATAGTTGACTGATTGTTAGCAACAAGCAAAATGGAAAGTGGCGTTTTTTATTTATCGTAAATCAGCTACTATTGTATGCGATGTTGAAGGCATACCCTCTTGCTGTAGGTGCTTGTGTTGCGATAAAACGAGAGAATTTTTGATGTGAGGTTATCAATAATGACAAAAGATACTTCTAAACCCGCCGGAAAACCTGACCCGCAGAACACTACAGAGATTGAACACGATGCTGGCGATATTTTCGAAGAAGGTGAATTTGTATCGCTCGCTGATGGCATTGAAAAAGAAACCATCAGGAGAGATGCCCGCAGAAAAATTGAAATTTATTGGGAAAAGAGACGTTTAAGAGAACAATTTGAAGACTTTGATGATTCTGAATTTGGTTTTTGAGCGGTCAGTTTTTAGTTCAGCCTTAACCTAGGGTAATAGAGGGTATTTGGCGACAGACCAAAGTTTAGCGAATGTAAAACAGTGGCCTGTCCCTGATCCATTCCCCCACAAAATATTATTTTTTACAAACTCTTATATAAAAAACAGTTTCCAGACAGAAGCAGAAAATAGATCTGCATCAATTTTTGACTATATCACGTACGGGCATAACACTTATTCAATTACCGGAAATCTGACAGTAGTTGGTTTATAGCCACCAACAATTGGCGCGGTGTCGTTTGTCGTACTGACTTGGTCAGAAGAATTGGCACTACCTTCCGCGAAACCACAGGGTGTCCCTGCACATTGGGTGGCCAACTCAGGCGTTGAAAACAACATGATGGACGGGCCATAGTAACTCATGATAGTGCCGAATTTACCATTTATCCCCCAAGCATAGGAGTAAGGATATTTGCCAGCAAAGCCGCTGTATTCACGATCATGAACATTGCCTAGACTGTGTCCAATCTCATGGGTAAAGATATTTGGCCCACAATAATAACTGGACAAGGCATCTTTTGAGTATCCATCCCCGATAGTACCGTAACCAAAATTTGGAATACCATTACCACCGTTAGCAAAACCAACATACGTCATTCCACAGCCATCGGAGGTTTGGGCATACAAAGGCCTGAACAACATCACTAAGTCGGCACCATATTGATTACGCACCGCTGCTGTACCTGCGAAAGCGCCACGATCATTGGCCAAATCATCCAGTGCTTGCGAATTGGCGTTATTCTCGACGTAACCGGTTGGGCGAGCGTGAACCAATCTCAGGCTCAAGTTGATTCCTGAATCTTTGTAAGCCTGATTGGAAACATCAACCAGATATTGAATGCGTTGTTTGGCGTAGTCGGCAGTTTGATTTGTTGTGGTATACAACACCATTAAATCGACAACCGTGGCAATGGCTGAGCCAGTTGTTGTGGAAGTACCTGACCCAGTTTTCGCCAATTGCGCGGCATAGGCAGCTTCAGCGGTTTTGGCGTTGGCTTCTGCGGCCTTAGCTTCAGCAAGTTTTTTGTTATAGTCCGCCAATAATGTAGCGACATTCTTTTGGGCACTATTGTTAGTTGAAACTGCTTTAGCCAAAGCTCTATGTGCGCTATTTAAAGTGGTAGCCGCAATTTTTACGTTGTTTTTTAAGGCTGAGCTTTTAGGTGATTTATTCAACATTGCCTGAGCAGTTGCAAGATTGGCTTTGGCTTTGGCGACCACTGCGTTGAGGTAGCTTACCTGGTTTTTGGTGTTGTTTGCGGCGGTTACCGCTTGCAAGTACTTGGTATATAAAGATTTAGCTTCCGCAGCTAAGGCATTGGCTTTTGTACGCGCAGAATCGGCTGCAGCCTTTAAGTCGGTGATAATATCATCTGCCGTTTTAACGCCTGCATCCATCAAAGCGTTGGCAGTGGGTTCGGCGTCGTCATTTTCAAAACCTGCAGATTGCAAACCTGATCTTTCGAGATCGACAATCACGGTTTGACCATCAACGGTTTCAATGTTGTAAGCGCCATCGGGTGTGTAAACATTACCTATCACACCTGTATCGCCTTGTGATAAGTAAACTCGATAGCCTTTGCCTTCCTCATCCAGATAGCCAATCCAGGTTGAACTACCATCGCCATGATCGACAAAATCATCGTGTTTTACTTTATATTGGCCGATAGGCAAATCTAATGTCAGGTCTTCCCCCACAGGGATACTGGCAAGTTCCTTTATTGGTAAATAAACATTCATTACAGAACCCGCATTAAAGTTTTTGTATTTGCCGGGCAATTTTTTAGAAAAATCGGGCTCAACCACGACGAGGCCTGTTTCTACCATCGGCGTTGTCACGTTATCATGTCCGCTACCGTTACGGCCAGTGATAACCACTGTTTTGATGAAGCCCCGGTCCATTTCAGTCGTGTAATTGTAGCCCTGCAGGAGTTGGATCAGCGCGCTTTTCCAATCATCAGCTGCGAGCTTCTGATTGATAACATCATTTTCAACAGCGTGATTGATTTTGAATGTAATTCCTGTACGGTTGGCTAATTGATTAGTTGCCGCCAACAAGGTTTTATTTTTTACGACATGGTAGATTTCGTGGGACTGTTCTTTGATCAGTGAAACTGTTTCGTTTGCCAATACACCGATTGAAAAAGTTGCAAGTATTGTCGCTGCTAAAAACGTTGTTTTTGGCTCTAATTTGTCTTTCATTTTTGCCACCATTGGATTTTGGACTTCAGCAAGCATATCAACATAACCAACTTGCTGAATGAGGAAAACTTTTTCGTTAATCTCCGTTTACTAAAGTTTGCACCGAAACCAATACAAAAATTATTACATAAACAGTATGGAACTACGTTACTATAACATTCTGTTAAAATTGTTTTTGTGAAGTAGTTCTAGCTTATTACTTTCCAATCAAAAAACTGCTGAATCGACCGAAAATTGCAAACGAGATAATTCTAAATCAGTTCACTTAAGCATCGCTTATCACGACCTAAAGCGAGTAAATGGTAGATACCGTACTGAATTTTTTGAGGCGCGACTTAACCTTTCCCCCGTGTACGTGTCCGGACAGGCGATTTTAGGGGCGCCGTTTCCAATGACTCAAATCGTTTTTCAATAAACTGAATAATCAGTCCGGCGATGTCTTTGCCGCTAACCTCTTCAATTCCACGTAGCCCAGGTGAAGAATTGACTTCCATAATCACGGCGCCATGATTGGAGCGGAGTATATCAACGCCACACACATTCAAACCCATACTTTTTGCCGTTCTTACGGCGGTGGAACGCTCTTCGGGTGTCAGCCGCACTAGAGAAGCAGACCCACCACGGTGTAAATTCGACCGAAATTCACCTTCACAGCCCTGCCGTTTCATCGCCGCGACCACCTTATCTCCGACCACGAAACAGCGAATATCGCTGCCGCCTGCTTCCTTGATAAACTCCTGAATCATGATGTTGGCCCTTAGCCCCATAAACGCCTGGATAACGCTTTCTGCGGCATTATGGGTCTCAGCCAACACCACGCCAATTCCCTGGGTGCCTTGCAATAATTTGATGACCAGCGGCGCACCGCCCACTTGAGTGATAAGGTCGGTAATATCATCGGGATTATTGGCAAATCCTGTCACCGGCAACCCTATGCCTTTTCTGGCAAGCAACTGCATTGAACGCAATTTATCGCGGGCGCGTGAAATCGCCACAGACTCATTCAACGGCAATACATTCATCATCTCAAACTGCCGTAACACGGCCGTACCGTAGAAAGTCACGGAAGCGCCTATTCGGGGTATAACAGCATCAAATCCCCTCAATGCTTCGCCCCGATAATGGATAGAAGGGTTATGCGAAGTAATATTCATATAACACCTTAAGACATCCAACACCCTGACCTCATGTCCGCGTTCTTCAGCGGCTTCGACTAAGCGTATGGTCGAATATAGTTTGGCATTGCGGGACAAAATTGCGATCTTCATTAATCAGCTATCAAACAAGAGTGCTAAAAGTCGCTTATTCTGGCATGAAATATGGCAAGCCGCATTAGAAAGAATCACTAGTCGATGGCTTAATTACTGATCCATGAAACTCTTGCATATCACAAAAGTAATCTGCATAAGAATATTTTCAGCTAAACTAATACTGCTTATTCCTTAATAAGCAAATCGATTTTTATTGAGTATTTCTCATAAACAGCCATGCCCGTTTTTGTTGCCCTTTGCCTTGTGTTGGCGCTTATTGTACAAACCGGAAGCCAGTTACAGCTTGCACTGGTCTCGCCCGTTGTTATTTACGGCGGTTTAACGATTGCGATAGTTACGATTATCGGTAGGTTTTTTAAGATTGTGCCTGAAAAAATCAGTTATGATATTTTTTCCAGCAGCATTTTATTGGCTTGGTTTGCTAACTGGAAACCGCTGTTCGTCAAAGATTCGCCCATTTTCTTTTTCTTTCCCGTTTATTTCGCATTGATCATTGCGTTTGCCGCCTTATTTTTCATCGGGCAGCGCCATAAAATTGATCGGGATAGCTTGCAACGCATGCAAGCTATCGTTGACTCAGGCGTTGTGCAGCCCTGGTTTGTGATGGTGTGCGTCTTGGTCACGCTTAATTTTGAAAAGCATTTTCTGCTATATCCGGTCATGATGACCTTACTGACCATACGATACGCTTTATCCGGCTGTCTTAAACCCAAATAGGCGCAAGGCACAGGGTTCAAGGTACAAAACAGCAGGCTTACGCCTTCAAGCCAAGACTATAAACCTTGTACCTATAGTGATTTTTTTAAATACTTCTCCGCAAAATTGGCTGCTGTCAAGGGCTGGTCGAAATAATAACCTTGAAAAACAGAACAGCCTTTCTGCTTTAAAGAAGCCAATTGTTCCGCTGTTTCCACACCTTCTGCGATAACCTGTATGTTCAAATGTTTTGCCATACCTATAATGGTTTCCACGATGACCGCGTCGCTGGAGTCGTTCAGGATATCCCTGACAAAGCCCCTATCAATTTTTAACACATCCAGCGGCAACTGTTTCAGATACACCAGGGAGGAGTAACCTGTGCCAAAATCGTCCACGGCAATTGAAACACCCAGAGATTTCAGGGCTTTCATTTTAGCAACGGTGTCTTCGATATCGACAATCATGACACTTTCGGTCAACTCAATACCCAAGCGAAAAGGCGCTATACCGGTGCTTTCAATCGCATGTTTGACTTGGCCAACGAAATCTTGTTGCCTGAACTGACGGGAACTTACATTGATCGACAGATAAGGTAGGATACCGAGGCCATCGTCTTCCCACATTTTAATCTGGCTGCAAGCCTCTATCAGCACCCATTTGCCTATGGTCAGGATGAGGTTACTTTCCTCGGCAACGGGAATAAAATCCGCTGGCGACAACCTGCCTTTAATCTTGTCTTCCCAACGTATTAAGGCCTCGGCACCTACCATATTGCCCTTTGCATCCATTAGCGGATGATAACAAAGGATAAACCGTCCCTGGTCGATGGCTCCTCTTAGGTCTTGCTCCAGGCTTAAACGCAAATCTGCGGCTTCCTGCATACTCGGCTGGAAAAAGCTGATGGCGTTCCGGCCACTGGATTTAGACCGGTACATGGCCGTATCCGCTTGCTGCAATACCTCATCGGGGCTTCCCTGGTCTTCAGGAAAAAGCGCGATACCCAGGCTGACGCCGATTTGATGCTGGTATTGATTCAATGCGAATGGGGTATTGAGTTGTTCGCGAATCTTTTCGGCAACAGTCATGGCATGGTCGGCGGCTGCGGCTAAGTTTTCCGAATTGGCATGCAACAAAACCACAAATTCATCGCCGCCTAAGCGGGCTGGCGTATCTTCCTCCCTAAGCACTGACGACAGGCGTTCTGCAACCTGTATCAATAATTCATCGCCTACCAAATGGCCTTGCGAATCATTCAGTATTTTAAAATGATCCAAATCAAGGTATAACACCGCGCCATATTGCTTGTGCCGTTTGGCAATGGCTAATTCCTGATCGAACCGGTCCAACAATAAGCGTCGGTTGGGCAGCTTAGTCAAGGGATCGTAAAAAGCCATACTATGAATCTTGTCTTCCGCATTTTTCTTTTCGGTAATATCCGAGAAAACAGACACATAGTGGCTCACTTCGCCTAGCTCATTCCTGACTGCGGTGACCGTTTGCCACTCTGGGTAAATCTCGCCATTCTTTCGGCGGTTCCAGATTTCGCCTTCAAATTTATCGTTGGATAACAGTTGTTCCCAATAATTTTCAAAAAACGCCTGGTCATGCCGCCCGGACTTCAAAAGCCTGGGATTCCCGCCAATAACTTGCTGGGGCGAAAAACCGGTGATCTGGGTAAATGCCTTGTTGACCCGCAAGATATTGGCATCCTTATCGGTAATCATGATGCCCTGCTGACTTTCGAAGGTATTGGCTGCCAGCCGTAATTGCTCTTCAGAATGCTTTTGGCGGGTGACATCGATCATAAAGCCGTACAACTCGGTAATCACGCCTGCGTCAACCACCAACGTCGCGACGTCGCGCAACCAGACCATATGGCCATCTGCGGCAATCATTCGATATTCCTGATCGAAACTGTGATTTCTCGTGCTGATAATGCCTTCCGCACAAACATTCAAGACGGTTTCCTTGTCATCCGCATGGATGTGCTTCTGCCAAAAATCAGGTTCTTCCAGCCAAGGTTTGACAGGGTATCCTAAAATACTAACCGCTTCGTCGCTGACAAATAAAAATCTGAAAGTCACTGGATCGGCCCGCCACACAATCGCCGATTGGGTTTGCACCAATTTCCTGAATTGCCGCTCCCGCGCCGCCAATTTGAGGTTGCTGCGCCTGAGCTCCAGGGTACGTTTATCCACTTGGCTAGCAACCGATTCAGTATGCCCGGTCAACACCAACAAACCGATACTCACGAATCCGGTCAGAAACATCCCTCCCATCAATAATTGCCAGGGAGACCAAGAATAATGCTCGACCAGGAAGTTTTTGTCCGGCATAACTTGCAAAAACCAGCGCTGATTACCGAAGTTTACTGTTTCCAGTTTGGTAAGCCCGAAAGGATCGGCGGTTTCTTGGCCATCATTTAATCCAAAAATGGATATGAACTTGGGATTGCTGACATCATCCATCAGTTTAACAGCGATATGTTTGTAATTGCCTCGACGCATTGCGCCATGCAGGGATTCTTTGATATCAAAAACACCGACCACTACTCCTTTAACGCACTCACAGGTATTAAGCCCCGTTTCGTAGCTAGGCACTGCAATCAGGTATTGTTGTTTGCCCATTAGCATAGCAATAACATCCTGTTTGATATTCAGCGTATTGACTAACTCAGGAATTGAATTAAAACCGCCTGAAGGGCTGCTCTCAATAGACTCAGCAAACTGTCTGACGAAACGGTAACCTTCATTAATTTTTACAGCCTTCAACCACTCAATATGAACCATATCGAGATGTTGTTTTAAATCCGTTTGTGCACTAATACGAAAATAAGTCTCGTTTGACATCTTCCCCAGTGCAGTCATGTCTTTGAAACTGCCCAAGGTAGATAACTGAATCAGAAATTCATCCTGCAAGCCGTTTTTGACTGATTCCGTCTGATTGCCGATAATCTTATCTAACCGTTCCAACTCCTTGCTCTGGGCATATAAATAACCCATCGCGACCACCAGAAAAACAACAGTTAACGGCACTCCCAGAGAAAACAACCGCTGCCGCCATATCCGGTGCGACTTATTAAAAACCACGAAAAACAAGGGGGTAAAAACGGCAATACCAGAGCAGTCCCCCACCCATCCGGCCAAAAAAGTGAACACGAGGTCTTGTTCGGTAATGGCATCAGTTAAAAGCAATACCGTTACACCAAACACCGCAGGAACAAAAGTGGCAACTGGGCCTGCTAAAAAAAAGAACAGTAAGATTGACCGTAACGAAACCAGCTCGTTAGGAAAGTCAGCGAACCGTTTGACGAGAAGGCAGCCTAACCAGGATCGTAGGGCATTGCTCAGTGGACTAAGAAAAAAAATAAGTTGCTTGAATGGCGTATCCGCTGTGTAAAACGCCTCATAATTAAGCAACAGATCAGCCAGATAGATGCCGGGCAGCGCCGCATAACCCCATAGCAGCATAGCGCCTAGCCCGATTCCCGCAGGTGGCCAAACAGCGCCAACATGGCCCTGAGACCACGTCAAAGGGAATGTTAACCAGCCTGCCGCATAAAACAACAGTGTGGTTAACACAATATACCGCCAATTATTCAACCAACTATCGTGCGGCTTAGCCATAGGCATGATTAAATTTCAATACTCATCCCATCAAGTTAAACATTACAACTCGTCATCTCGGCAGGGATTGGATTGCCGAGATCCAGAAGCCATGGATTGGCAATGCCAGATATTGCCATACACTTTTTAGTCACATGGAACCCTTAATTTAGCTGTTTTTCGCATCCCTGTGTCCTGGATTCCGGCGACCATCCATGGATGGGGGAAGTGCGGAAGAAGATATGGAATCCACTCCGCCAATCCATGCCGGAATGACGGCGATAAGACTTGTGTAGTTACCTACGCTCCAAGAAATGAGCATCAAAAAATCTTACGCACGATAAGCGTTTTAAATAGCATTAGCGAAACACCCCGATTATTTATCGGATGAACACCCTAAAAACACACCTTTACCAATAATGATCCCCACTTGATTATATATGAAATAGCCAATTCCCAAGTCACTTTGTCTTTGACATGTGCCCCTGCTCCCTTCTTTGAAAACAAAATAATTTGTCACCTGTCCCCTCAGCAATTTGATTTAGCAAGTAAGGGTACGAAATAGAGACTAACCCTGTAAAATGCTTGTTTTTTGCCATCAAGAAAGCACATGCGCACTTCCCAATTCCCGCTCAATACCGTTAAAGAAATTCCTGCCGATGCCGTCGTTGTCAGCCATCAATTGATGATACGGGCGGGACTTATCCGTAAACTGGCAACCGGGCTTTACACCTGGTTACCTTTAGGCCTGAGGGTACTGAGAAAAGTTGAAGCGATTGTCCGGGAAGAAATGGATAAAGCTGGCGCCCTTGAGGTGCTGATGCCCGCTCTGCAACCGGCAGAGCTATGGCAAGAAACAGGACGTTGGGAGAAATACGGCCCTGAACTTGTTCGCCTGAAAGACCGTCATGACCGCGATTTTTGTCTGGGGCCTACGCATGAAGAAATTATTACCGATCTGGCGCGTAACGAAATCAAAAGTTACAAGCAATTGCCCATCACGTATTATCAAATCCAGACTAAATTTCGTGATGAAATCCGCCCTCGTTTTGGCGTGATGCGCTGCCGAGAATTTATTATGAAGGATGCTTATTCCTTTCACTTAAGCCAGGAATCCCTCCAGGATACCTATGACCTCATGCACCAGGCTTATACCACCGTCTTCACCCGTTTTGGCTTGAAGTTTCGCGCCGTAATCGCGGACTCCGGTTCTATCGGCGGCGCAGTGTCACACGAGTTTCATGTCTTGGCTGAATCTGGCGAAGACGCAATCGCGTTCTCCGATGGCAGCGATTACGCCGCCAACATCGAGAAAGCCGAAGCGGTCATGCCGAGTGACAACCGCACTGCGGCTAACGTCGAGCTCAAAAAAGTCAGCACACCTGGGCAACATAGTATTGAAGCCGTCAGCCAATTTTTAAATATTCCTACCCAGCAATGTCTCAAAACCCTGATAGTCAGGGGCGACGATGACAATCTGGTTGCCCTGCTGTTGAGGGGCGATCACGTACTGAACCCTATCAAAGCGGAAAAAATTGCCGGTATTGCCTCACCGCTCACTTTTGCCAGCGATGCCGAAATTCTCCAGAGCTGTCACTGCAATCCCGGTTCAATTGGCCCTACCAATCTAACGATGAAAATCATTGTCGATCGCAGTGTCTCATCAATGGCTAATTTTGTTTGTGGCGCCAATCAGGATGGACAGCATTTCACTGGAGTAAACTGGGAACGCGATTTACCCGTACCAGCACAAATTGAAGACATTCGCATTGTAGTTGAAGGTGACAACAGCCCGGATGGTCAAGGTAAAATCCACATAGCACGGGGCATTGAAGTCGGACACATTTTCCAGCTAGGCACAAAATACAGCGAGGCAATGAAAGCCGGGATTATCAACGAGGAAGGCAAAAACCAGACGATGGTTATGGGCTGTTACGGGATCGGCATTTCCCGCGTTGTCGCCTCAAGCATTGAGCAAAATCACGACACAAGAGGCATTATCTGGCCTGCAAGCCTCGCGCCTTTTCAAGCAGCCCTTTGTCCCATGAATATGCACAAATCAGGACGACTAAAAACTGCCGCAGAACAGTTATATATGGACATGCTGAAAGCAGGTATCGATGTGTTGTTCGATGACCGTAAAGTACGTGCAGGCTTCATGTTTTCTGATATGGAACTGATAGGGATACCGCATTGCATCATCATCAGCGATCGAGGAATGGAAGCGGGTTTTGTTGAATATAAATCAAGGACTGAGCAGCAAAATGAAGAAATTCCTTTAGACCAGATCATGGATTTTTTGCGGACTAAACTTGCTCAAAACGCGGTTTAGCTTGTTTTTGTAGAATTAACACAAAAACAATCAGTTGGGTTTGATGTCGTAGGGGTAGTCCCTTCGACCGCCAAAGATGGTGGAAAGTGCCACGGCGGGTATGGAACCCGCGCTGTAGTGGTTGCCCAGGCAGGCACAAAGCCTGCCCCTACACGCTCACACCATTTAGGTGAGCAGCACTGAATACAAGCCAATAGATCAATAACTAGGCTAATGCCTAATATGTGTAAAAGTCTGAATGTGATCTCACATGTTCAGAAATAAGTTTTGAACTTTACTTACACTGTAAAAAGGAATAGTTCACTAATTGATCGGCTCAAACCGGCCATCAAGAGACAGTCACCTGTTTACTTTGTGTGGCTGCTCAACCTTGAAAAGCTGACAATCGTTAAGCAAATTACTGGGAAAAGTGGCCAGTCGAACGTAAAGCTAACCGGGCGGGCCGTTCACGGACAGTAAACGAAGCCACCCAAGCTTAGATAAAAAACAAACCTGCAAAACCGCCACGAAACGGCACGTCCCTTTGAGCGCCATGTTAGACCGGATTCATGATTGCAAGACTTGTCCCCATTCTTTTTTGCTACTTCCTGCGCACCGCCATAGCGTGGATGTCCGCTCGCTCAATGCCTGATGCGTCGACGTTGCTCACGGGTGCGATTCCGAAGAAGCGGCCGTCACGCCCCCCACGCTTTACCTTGATCACGCCGACCCCGGGCGTGCTTCCCGTGCTGACGTGGGGGTCTGCCGTGAGTGGGTTCGGCCCGCGCAGCGACATATAGACACGGGTTCCCTGCGGCGACGGGAAGAGGAGATCAGGGGTCGGGTCGTTGCTTGCATCGCCAATCAGATTGATACGGTTCACGATCACGTCCCTCGACGTATCCACCACGAAGAGAAAGTTTCGGCCCCGGTCGGCCACCCAAAGGAACCGCCCATGATGGACGACTGTCGCACCGTGGGTGTCGGCATCCTCGACATCTTCACTGAAGATCAACTTGGGGGCTGGCGTATTGGGCGGATTGGCCGGCGAGTACGCAGTCAGTGGTAGCGCGTAGAGGTCTGCTTCAAAGAGGTTCGAAGGGGTGCCGCCACCCGAGTCAATATACATCTTTCCCGCAGTCTCGGCACCGAGGCAACCATTCGGATGGATAGTGTCGCGATCGTACTCGGCGACGATCTGCATGGGCGTGGATTTGCTGTCTACGACAAAGAGGCCACCGCCCCGCAGGGTCACGAACGAGAGCTGGCTAGTGGAGTCGATGATCGGACAGATGGGCGCATTGTCGTTCCGGACTCCCGGAAGCTCGCAAGGTACGCCGTTTGGCGTCGTGCATGTCAGCAGGTTGATAGTGGCCGCCGGATTCAGGACGAACGTGTTTGTCGCGTAGTCCGTGTCGATTCGTTCGAACAGCTTTCCGTTCTGGTTCGCTACCGCGACGTAGGTCTGATCCGGCGACGGGATGGCAAAGTGGGCCTGGCGGGCGCCTCCCGCTCCGGGTGAAGTCCGGATGCACGCGAGCGGCGTCCGTGTGCTTGCGTCCAGAAAGACAACGTGGCCGGTTGCGACGAAGGAGACAATTGCATGGGTCTGATCCGCATTGAAAGCGAGCATATGCGGGCGTACGGGGGCAACGCCCGTTCCAGTGAGGCAGAGGTCACTTACGGTCTCCGAGAGGTCGATCACCTCAGGAGTGGCACTCTCTGGCTGGGACTCGATCTCGTTTCCTTGCCAGATGAAAATCCGGCCCCCGAAGGTCTTGCCCGGGGAGTTTGACTGGTCAATCGCCCACACCTCGTGCGGGCTGTCAGCTAAAGCTGGGGAGGCACTCCCCAGCATGAGGAGCAGAACGAGGGCTGTGAGTAGATTCATTCGGCGCATTAGTAGACGAGAAGAGCGTATGCTTGTGTTTAGGCGATAATATTTCATTTCATTTCTCCCATACAGTATGCTCAAGATCAAACGTGATGATCTATCTGCTTGACATGCTAGCGCAGCCATGGCCCAAAGACCGGAGTGGCACTAACGTAAAGCTAACCGGGCGCGGCATGGGAAGCTAAAAAATAAAACCGTCTTATAACCGCGCTCCGGTTGAGCGCCATGTTAGGCTACATTCAATAATTTACTTGCTAAATTCCT
>NZ_JBKKBJ010000121.1:0-6129 GCF_046714055.1 Methyloglobulus sp.
TGCAAGTTACGCAAAAAATAATCAAAACAATTGAAATCAATTGCTTAGCCCAGAGTTTACTTTGTACAACCTAATCCTCAAAACCAGACTGTGGCTCATATCAACCATTGCGGTGAAGGTCGGCCAGTAGCCGACAGTCAACAATTTTACAAAATCAATCGAAACTTACCCATCGATCAGGTTAAAATCCAGTAGCAGATTTTGGGAAAATCTTTCGATTTGATTTGTGACAGCACTGCTGGTAAATTTGAAAATAAACGATTGAAACCTGGAGGCGGCACATGTCAAATAAAACGGTGAGAGTTATTGCGAGAGTCACTTCATTCCCCGATAAGGTTGAGGAACTTAAAGGCCTATTGCTGAACCTGGTTGAACCCACGCGACGTGAAAAAGGTTGCTTAAGCTATCAGCTACTGCAAGATAAAACCAACGCCGCCGAGTTCGTCTTCATTGAAGAATGGGCGGGCGATTCGGCTGAAAATGCCCACATGACGACGGCTCATGTGCAAGACACCTTATTGAAAGCGCAATCGTTGCTCGCCAAAGCACCTGATATTGGCAGATATGTGATTATCGGATAGCGATAACAGCAATTACCGGCAGAATATCCACCACAACCCTATATCCGAGGTATCCAATGAACGATATCACGATCTCTCAACCCTTTCACGGCGTACTTGAAAAAGAAGGCCGCAGCCACAGCAATTGGGGGCTGAGCCGCTCGACGAAGCCAGCTGTCTATGTCGAACCGATAAGTTACGCTGATGTGCAGGCCGTGGTGCGCGACGCGCAACGGTTTCCATCCCCCGTCAATCCGGTAGGCTCGTTGCTATCGGTGACATCCACTATCGTCAATGACGGCGGGACGATGTTGTGTACACGTAAGCTTGATGACATTGTCGGCCTGGAATTTGATAGTACGGGGCGACAGATCGTGCGGGTGCAGGCAGGGTGCCGTCTTAAGAAGCTCAATATGTGGCTACAGGCGCAGGGTGTGGAAATCCCGTTTCAGGCGGAAATCGGCGAGGCCACCGTAGGCTCTGTTGCAGTCGGTGATACCAAAGAGTCATCACTGGACGGAGCTGGCTATTTTTCCGCACATGTTGTCGCCCTGACTTATGTCGATGAAAAAGGCGAGCTCCGCACATTGACTGACGATAAGGATGGGGTGGAGTTCCATGAGTTCAAGTGTTCGTTTGGGCTCTCCGGTATCATTGTCGAGTGCCAACTGGAGGTCCGTCCAGCGACGCTGTGCCGGTCAGACCTGGCGATTGAGGTTTTTCAGTCACCAGAAGAGCTTGCCCAGGGATTGATCGTCAAGCGTGAGGCCTGCGATGCCTTGTTTGCGGTCGTTTTTCTCCACCATTTGGCGAGTTTTGTGGACCAGCGATACAAGGCGGGCTTGGGTTCCGTAACCCCTGCTTCATCGCAGCCTGCCTGCGATGAATTTCGTATCGCAAAGCGTTTGGCGGTCCAGCGCGGGTTTGAGGGCGTCGAAGTGCCACAGCCCAAGGGACTGGTTTATTCCCGCCATGACTTTGTCAATGAGTATTGGCGCCCTTCTGCAGACGAGTTTCGGCTCGACTTCCAATATTACGAGCATGATATTTCGCAACTTACCCGCGTTATCGTTGAAACCTACCAATTCATCAAGGACTTTGAACAACAGACAGGCTTTACGCCAAACGGGTGGGCAACCTATTTCGTGCATCGCCCGGAAAAATACAAGAAGCCGTTCGGTTTATATTCCGGCGGCCCTGGCATTTCATTTTCGTTTGACCCGATCTGCTCCAACCCTGTTGAACCCCGCTGGCAACAGTTCGCGCAGCAATACAATCAACTGGCGATTCACACACTGGGTTGTAATGCTTCGCCAATCCAAACCCAATGGCTAAAGCCTGGGGACGTTAAAATTCCGAAGAAGTTGGCACGCCCTCGTTTTACGACGAAGTACTACGGACAGTTTCTAGACTAATACCCAAGTAGGCTGGGAAATCTAAGCATTGACATTAATCAGGCAATGCACCTACCCATTATTTCGCAACACGCCATCGCGACATCTGCGGTGTTCGTTAGCTGTCGTTTCGTTACCGCCTGTCTCTTATGAAGATAACGCTCCCTAAGATCGGCAATTTATGCGGCGTGTTGGCTCCCGTGTTATGGGCAGCGGCCATTATTTATGGTGGCAGTTTAAGACCGGAATACAGCCACTATTCCCAGTACATCAGCGAGCTTGGTGAGCGGGGAAGCTCTACTGAATTCATTATGCGGTACGGCGCATTTGTGCCTACTGGGCTCATGCACATCGCATTTGCGGCATTCTTGTCAACTGCATTCAAAGATAGCCCGGTTGCCAAATTTGCTGCCCTGTTGATTGCCGTAAATGGCATTGCGCGGATTGGTGCTGGCACGTTTCCTTGCGAAGTTGGCTGTTCCTTACCGAGACTTATGCTTAGTCAGAAGTTACACAGCTTATCGGCTGGCGTAGGTTTTTTTGCGCTGATTGGTGCTTCGTTACTTTGGGGCATCTTGATTAGACGATATCACAGCCTACGAGGGCTTAGTGCGTACTCTATTGTTTCTGGATGCTTGGCTTTGGTATTTCTGGCGCTAATGTCGTGGAGCGCCGAACTGCGGATGGGTACCGGCCTCTATGAACGCTTATCCACGGGGCTATTGTCATTGTGGATGTTTGTGTTTGCGGCTCGATTATGGTGGCTCAAAGCTTACAGCGTATCCCCAGGCCTTTATTAACAAGACGCTCAAGCTCGAAGAGTCGCTTATCCTGGTTGCAATATTTTTGAAAAATACAAAATTGACTGAGTGGTTCGAACTAGGCTGCTCAACTTGCCGTAATTCTGGAGTTTACCAGTGTCGGGTATCAAGTAATTTCTATTTTTTACTAAACAGAATCCTGCAATTGTTAAAAAACACAATCAAAATGCTTCAATCCTGCCGATTGCGGTCATCTTGTTTACGGAGAATGCACAGTCTCCGAACAAACCTAGTTTTAAAGTTATTTGTCTGACGTCAACTACTTTACGACCGGACAGGATAATTGTCGCCGAACAGTTATTCCTGTTATAGCTAAGACTGCAAGAATAGATGATAATCAGTCCCGTATAAAAACTTGTCAAGGTCAAAAAAATGGCTTCAGCATTTTCCCACATAGCGGTTCCGGCGGTTCTGTATGCCGGTTTCAAAAGCGATACGGTAAATTTCAAATTATTTTTACTGGGCGCGGCATGCTCAGTTTTTCCAGATGTCGATGTTATTGCCTTCAAATTTGGTATTCCTTATGAATCACAATGGGGCCATAGGGGTTTTACGCATTCGTTAGTCTTTGCCCTAGGTCTGGCTTCCTTGTTATCTTATTTTCACAGGCATCTCCGATCTAAGCCTTGGATAGTATTTTGGCTTTGCTTCTTGTCGTGTGCTTCCCATGCATTCCTAGACGCCATGACAAACGGTGGGCTTGGCGTGGCATTGTATTGGCCTTTTAGTTTAGAACGGATATTTCTCCCGTTTAGGCCCATTCAAGTTTCCCCAATCGGGGTTAGCAGCTTTTTTACGGAATGGGGGCTTCGTGTGATCTCTTCAGAACTCATTTGGGTGTTGATTCCTGCCTTGACCATTGGCACTACTGGCGCAGTTTTGCGGCGTAAATACGCTAATAATAAGTGATCTTTGCTTCAAAATCCGTGCTATTCCGTTAAAGACATTGCACCGTAAACCTTTATATAGCAAATACCGGGGTAATTTAAGCGTAATGAAACGTGAAATCACTGATAGTCTTGCAGCGCTTGATCCTGAAAAGGATTATGAAGAAATCATGTATTTGCTGCAATGTTACGAATTCCCCTGGGATTATGAGCGGGCGCTGGAATTTGCGCTGTTTCGCACATACGCAGTTCCTTCGATTTCGGCATTGCTTTATAAAACTGGTGAATTTGTCTCGCGTCCCAGGAAGCGCTACGATGATACAGAGCTTATCCTTTACGAAATTACAGAAAACGGCTTTGACAGCGAGCGGGGGCGGGCTGCGTTAAGACGCATGAACCAGATGCATGGCCGCTTCCCCATTGCCAATGAAGATTTCCTGTATGTGCTGTCCACCTTTGTTTTTGAGCCTATCCGGTGGATTGAACACTTCGGCTGGCGATTGCTCAGGGAAAATGAAAAACTAGGCATATTCCAGTTTTATAGTGAGCTTGGACGGCGCATGAACATCAAGGATATCCCCAAAGATATCAATAGTTTTGAGGATTACAATATCGAATACGGGCGTACCCATTTCAGGTATGCGGAGGTTAATTATCATATCGGGTCAGCCACCCGGGATTTATTGCTGGGTTTCTATCTGCCGAAGATATTGTGGCCGCTTGGCAAGCCTTTCATCAATGCCATGATGGATGATCCCTTATGTGAAGCCTTTGGGTTTTATAAGGTACCGGTACCATTTCAACGTTTCGTGAAAAATAGTTTGAAGCTACGCGGCAAACCGCTTCGCTTCTTCCCGGAACGCCGCCAGCCCCGCTTGGGTACCCAGGTTAAACGCCCAACTTATCCGGGAGGCTATAAAATTGAGGAGTTGGGGACATTTAAGAAACCAGATTCTGTCTTAAAGGGAACTATGGAGAATGATTAAACCAAACCAATACCCGACTCGTCTACTGCATACTATGCTGCGTGTTGGCGATCTTGATAAGTCCATTGCCTTCTATACGCAACTGCTCGGCATGAAATTGTTGCGACGACAGGATTATCCAGAGGGTGAGTACACCCTTGCGTTCCTTGGATGCAAGGATGAAGCTGAAAGCACGGTGATAGAACTGACCTACAATTGGGGCAAGCGGCACTATGAACTGGAACGGCGTATGGACATATCGCGTTGGCCACCGATGATATTTACGAAACTTGCGAGGCTTTAGCCTCCCAGGATGTCAACATTACCCACATGCCTGGGCCGATGAAGGATGATGTATCCATTCTTGTCGCGTTTTTAAAAGACCCGGATGGCTACAAAATTTAGCTGATTCAGCGAAAGTGGGGGTGGGGCCGACGCAAGCTGTGGGGGATATTCCATGTTCCGCTTGTCGATTGAATCTGAAATTTCTTCTATTCAGAGTTTAAGCGAGAGTTTAAGGGCTGGCTAGCTTGGGATCATATTTCGAACTTTATTTTGCATTTGAGTAAAGCGGTCAGTGGCGTAATTGGAAGCTTTAGCTTCAAAATCGGCCAAAACCGGCCAATAAACCAAAATTAGTGAACGACTGGTTAGTTAATTGGAGCAGACTTCTACTAAAAGCCATTAGGTTCAAGTTCAAGCGCACATTACCTTCATTTACAATAGCTAGTCTGGTAATGATTTTGTTTTGAAGACAGCGTCTACGTAAAAATCCTCTTCCCACCTAACCATCCCTGCAAGAACCCAGGTCGGATATTATTGCCACCGAGTTTTTTTGCCGACAGTATGATAACAAACACCGACCCAACGACAAATCTGTTCTGGTAGAATGCCTCTTCCTACCAAGACGCCTAGGAAATCTCCCAAAATCCTGAAATCAAATACTCACCATTGTCAGCTGTGCTGCAATGTATACGGAAATGTTTTTGCTTTACGAGCCCGCATCAGCATCAGCCCTGAAAATCCCGATATGCCAGCAGAACGCTTCAACGTCTCCAAGGTCGCTGAAAAGACAATTGTTCTCATCTAACACAAGCCGGATTTCTTTGAAAGAACAGGCGACACCTTCCTATTGATCCAGTCTTGTGAAGTTATAACTCCGCTCGGCTTGATCTGGCCGAAAGGCCAGTAGGCTTCGACGGGTTCAGCCCAAATGGTTTCAAACATTATCAAGCCGAATCAGTAAATCGAGTTTACCTATTAGCCAATCGGTGCAAAACTAAGGCCAGTCATTTCTAACCAAATTCAAATTGCCTCATTGCACGTGACACCTTGGTTTGACGTATAATCCCTATCTAATCTTTTCACATTACTCACTCATGTTACGCACCCATAGTTGAAGTAAACTATAAGGATGAATACAGAACTGTTAGAAATATATAGCGATTACTTATTGAGTTCATTTGGTCAAACGACGGCGACCGGGTTGTCCAGCTTGCTGG
>NZ_JBKKBJ010000122.1:0-3846 GCF_046714055.1 Methyloglobulus sp.
CCTCTATTAATTGCAATTAAAACCGCCTTATAACGAAGGAACTGAAATTTTTTGGATGTTTTCCCAAATCCGGGCATTTTGAAGCCGATTCCTGTTGCAAAGTCCTTTTTGCCCTCCCTTTTATGCCCCGACAGGTGCACTTTCCTTGTGGTTGTCCCTCAAAACACGGTTAGCAGCCTTCGCTGCGAGGCGGGAAGCCGAATAGTCCAGAAGACATAGGGCTGGGCGTTTTCACGGAGTGCTGTTTGCGTAGTGTTGTGCAAAGCAATACGAAATCGCGTCGAGTCGTTGCGCAACAAGTTTTTATACCCTTTGTTGGTTATAAAACATAGAGTAGCAGAGCCTGTCCTTAGCGTAGCCGTAAGGAACGGCTGGGATGCCGCATCTTGTGACGGTGCGCCGATTAGTATTATTCGCCAATATATCGAACAGCAAAAAACACTATACTAAAGCCGCCTGATATCCCCGCCCCGAACGGCTGGATTTTACGGAACACTGGATAAGCTGTTGAAAGCATATATGAAATAATAGAACATTTAGGAGAAATTGTGTGAGCCAGAATATTGTTGCGGTTGTTGGATTGGGTTATGTTGGTTTGCCCTTGGCGGTGGAGTTTGGCAAAAAATATGAAACCATAGGGTATGATTTGTCTGAGAGCAAAATCGAGAGTTATCGGAATTATTGTGATCCAACCAGAGAAGTTTCCAGTATAGATTTACAAGCGGCAACTGGTCTGGCTGTAACGAGTGATCCTGGCAATTTAACCAAGGCTGATTTTGTAATAATTGCAGTACCAACGCCAGTAGATGCTGCGCATCAGCCAGATTTTTCACCTTTGGTTTCATCCTCTATTACGGTGGGCAAACATTTAAAACGTGGTGCCATTGTTGTCTATGAATCGACCGTCTATCCCGGAGCAACGGAGGAAGTCTGCATACCCATACTGGAGCGCGAATCAGGTCTTAAATGGAAACAAGACTTTCACGTTGGCTATTCGCCGGAACGCGTTAATCCGGGGGATAAAGAAAGAACCATAACTAAAATTACTAAAGTAGTCTCAGGGGATGACGCAGAAACTTTGGAAAAAGTAGCCAAATTATATGAAAGTATCATCATTGCTGGTGTGCACCGAGCCAGTTCCATAAAAGTTGCTGAAGCAGCAAAGGTCATTGAAAATACTCAACGTGATTTGAATATCGCATTGATGAACGAGTTGGCGATAATATTTGACCGCTTGGGCATAGACACCTTGGAAGTGCTAAAAGCTGCAGGCACCAAGTGGAATTTCTTGCCGTTCCGTCCGGGTTTGGTAGGCGGGCATTGTATTGGAGTTGACCCCTACTATCTGACTCATAAAGCGGAAATGGTCGGATATCATCCTGAGGTTATCCTTGCCGGCCGACGAATTAATGATGGAATGGCTTCGTTCATTGCCAGGCAAACAGGCATGCTATTAATCCAGGCAGGCTACTCAGTCAAGACTGCAAAAATCATCGTTTTAGGCCTGACCTTCAAAGAGAACTGCCCTGACTTAAGAAATTCAAAAGTCGCAGATATTGTCTATGAATTGCAAAATTTCGGTTGGGATGTGTCAGTTCATGATCCAGTAGCTGAATCCGAAGAGGCGGTTCATGAGTATGGCATCTCATTGATGAATTGGGATAATTTACCGGCCGCAGATGCGATTGTTGCAGCAGTTTCACATAATGAATATCTGGATAATCCACTCAATAATATCTTATCGAAACTTAAACCTGCTGGCGTTTTTGTAGATGTCAAATCAGCTTATGATCCTATTTCAATACGGGAGGCTGGTTACAAATTGTGGCGCTTGTAGAATATTGTTCTGGGATGTCTTCAATAAGCCCCATTGTTACTAACCTTGGCACAAATTAATTAACCAAAGCAACGATACTAAACGGACATTATAATTTTTAAGGTCACATTTTTCTATGAAACCAACTCAAACATCTTTAGCCCGATTTGTTGATAAGCCTGCGACATGGCTGATTACCGGAGTAGCTGGTTTTATTGGCTCAAATTTGTTGGAAACGCTACTTGATCATGATCAACTCATAATCGGGCTAGATAATTTTGCTACCGGTCACCAGCATAATTTAGAACAGGTCAGGAATATTGTGGGCGAAAAAAAATGGGATAACTTCAAGTTCATTAACGGCGATATTCGTGACCTTGCCGCTTGCCGTCAAGCTTGTGCGGGAGTCGACTTTGTTTTGCATCAGGCCGCGCTGGGTAGCGTTCCGAGATCCCTTGAAGATCCCATTAACACTAATACTGCTAATATCGATGGCTTTCTAAATATGCTGGTCGCTGCACATGACGCTAAGGTAAAACGCTTCGTCTATGCTGCATCCTCTTCTACTTATGGAGATCATCCGGGCTTGCCCAAAGTGGAAGATCAAATTGGGAAACCACTGTCCCCATATGCCGTCACCAAATATGTAAATGAGCTGTATGCAGATATGTTTGCAAGGTGCTATGGCTTGGAGTCAATCGGTTTACGTTATTTCAATGTTTTTGGGCCAAGACAGGATCCTGACGGTGCTTACGCGGCTGTTATCCCCAAATGGATAGCTGCGATGGTTCGTGATGAGGAAGTCTATGTCAATGGTGATGGTGAAACCAGTAGAGATTTTTGCTATATCAAAAATGTTGTTCAAGCGAACCTGCAAGCAGCGGCTACAGAGAATGTCTGTGCAATAAATCAAGTCTATAATATTGCCGCAGGTGATCGTACTACGCTAAATCAATTATTGGGTTATCTAAGAGAAAATTTGGTTTTGCACTTCAAGAAGCTTGAAAGTTTTAAGCCAATTTATCGGGATTTCCGTTCAGGAGATGTTCGTCATTCGCTTGCGGATATTTCCAAAGCTCAGGCTTTGTTGGGTTATGCGCCAACATATCATGTTCGAGAAGGGTTAACAGAAGCATTAGATTGGTATTTAGAAAGCCTTAAGGGAACATAACCATTCATCTTCACTGGCTTAATCATTACCGTAAAAGTCGCTAAGTGACACCTTATTCTCCTTCGTAGGTACGGATTTATTTGCACTGTGCGGATAAATCCGCACCTACAGCGAAAAATACACACAACGTCCAGACCAGGACTAATCTGGACAGCTATAAAAAAAGGTGCTTAAACTTTGTGAATTCCCAGTTACACCATAGTAGTTATAGAAGCCGAGCAATTTTCTATTCAGTGCTAATTGACTTCCGTGTAACCCTTGCGCAGCCAACCACCTTTAGCGTATCAACCTGAAGCGCACGGTCTGATCGCGGGTACTCTGACGCGAACGTAACCAACATTCATGGATATTTCTCGGAGCATGATAATCGTTCATTATACTCATCAACCTTTCAGCCAATGTACTCATATATTCTCTGGCACCATGATAACTGTTACGGCTATTGACGTATTCGTCATACAACCATTATTGAAATAGAATGAGAAAGTTATCGGAAAAAAAACAGAGCTTATAGAAGTAATCCATATTTTTAACTAAGACCAGCCAGATAACTGATACCTGGGCACACATGGGTATTTTAAGTTAAAATACCCATCTATCGAATTATCATTGAGTATTCATTTGTCCGCCAAATCTATGGGAAAATATATTATGATTATAAAACTAGTTGTAAAACCACTTGTAAAAGGACTGTTAACCTATGTTCCTGGTATGATAAAAATATTACCTAAAGGAAGTGGGGGTGGCACAAATTCAGCTGTCTATTGTTATGGGGTGTGGCTGAAACATATCACGTTGCTCTGGGAGAATGGCATGCGCTCCATCCCCAACACTCTGGCTGAACTAGGGCCGGGCGATT
>NZ_JBKKBJ010000123.1:0-27680 GCF_046714055.1 Methyloglobulus sp.
TCATTCCGGCAGGGATCGCCGGAATCCAGAAGCCAAGGACGGCATCCATGCCACCTGGATGCCGTCATTCCCTGACGGCATGACGGGTAACGTGGTTTTATATGAGATAAATGTCAACAGACCCTAGCGCATTCCCTTATCATTTAGAAAACTTAGTATGACTGTGATAATATGACGACGTCGGTTTTCAATTTTTTGTAAATGCTTAATTCCCACATTACGCACCAACTAATCGACCGTTTCGGCAGAAAGGTTGATTATTTGCGTATTTCCATTACGGATCGCTGTGATTTCCGCTGTGTGTATTGCATGTCTGAGGAAATGACGTTTTTGCCTCGCGAGCACGTCTTGTCGCTAGAAGAGTTATATTTTATTGCCCAGGCATTTGCTGAATTAGGGGTAAAAAAAATTCGGGTGACGGGTGGTGAACCTCTCGTCAGAAGGGGGGCGCTGGAGTTACTGCAAAATATTGGCCGGATAGACAGCCTGCACGAGCTGGTGCTGACAACGAATGGTTCGCAACTTGAACGCATGGCCTTACCCCTGAAAAAAACGGGGGTTAAGCGCATCAACATCAGCCTGGACACCCTAGATGCGGGTAAATTCAAGGCAATCACCCGTACGGGCGATTTACAGCAAGTTTTGCGCGGGATTGATGCGGCCCGTAACGCTGGGTTTGAGCGCATTAAAATCAATTCGGTGATACTCAAGGACAAAAACCATCTGGAAGTGGTCAGTCTGTTGCAATTTGCGGTCGATAAAGGCATTGATATCAGCTTTATTGAGGAAATGCCATTGGGGATGGTCAGTCAGCACGACCGTTCATCCTCCTATTATTCTAGTGATTGTATCAAGGCCGATTTGGCCGCCCATTTCTCTTTGATCGCCTCAACCGAAAAAACCGGCGGGCCGTCGGTATATTATAAGGTGCAAGGCACCCAAATCCGGGTTGGTTTCATTTCGCCGCACAGCGCCAATTTTTGTGGCTCCTGCAACCGGGTTCGGTTAACGGTTGAGGGACAGTTGTTGTTGTGCCTGGGCAATGAACATTCGGTTGATCTCAAGCAAGTCATCCGATCTTATCCCGGCGACATGGATATATTAAAACAGGCCATCGTTGATGCCATGCTTATCAAACCTGAAAAACACGAATTCAACATACATGAGCAACCGGTGATCTTACGGCACATGAGTGTTACGGGGGGGTAATTTAACCGTCCTTCAACATAATTCATCAGTTAGGCTTGATCTTTCCGCACTACCGTACGGGCAATCCCTTGTGGTTGCCCTGACAAGGCAGGCACAAGGCCTACCCCTACATCACCCACGCCATTTAGTTATATTTGTATAATTGCATTGATAGTTTTTAGCGTAAAGTTGAACATGATTTCTTCAACTGATTTTTTTAGGCTCATGGCGACTGCTGCCGCCAAAATAAGCGCAGCAATAATTATTGATAAAGGTTTACATGTCTTTTGACTCGCTCGGCCTATCGGACGCATTGCTTAAAGCAGTTGCCGACCAAGGCTATACAACACCTACACCTATCCAGGTTAAAGCTATCCCACCTATTCTTGCAGGCAAGGATATTATGGCGGGCGCACAAACCGGCACGGGCAAAACCGCCGGTTTTTCTTTGCCCTTGCTACAACGGCTTATGGAAAATGCGGATTTAAAACTCAAGCCCAAAAAGATTCGCGCTTTGGTATTAGTGCCCACGCGTGAATTGGCGGCCCAGGTTTATGAAAGTATCGCGACTTACGGAAAATACCTGCCCTTGCAGGCGCAAGTCATCATTGGCGGGGCTAGCATTGATGTACAGACTCGATTATTGCGCCACGGTTGCGATATCGTTGTCGCCACGCCAGGCCGCTTAATGGATCATTTATCCCAAAAAAACATAGCTTTATCTAATATTGAAATATTGGTGCTGGATGAAGCGGATCGAATGCTGGATATGGGTTTTTTGCCTGACATTCGCCGAATTTTGGCTTACCTGCCCAAAAATAGACAAAGCTTATTATTTTCCGCCACCATGCCCGGTGCCATTAAAACGCTTGCGGCAACCATTCTCCATCATCCCGTCGAAGTTGAAATCGCCAAACAGAATGCCACTGCAGATAACATTTCCGAGCGGGTGTATGGCATTGCCCAGGCGAATAAGCGCGAGTGCCTTTCCTATCTGATAGGGAGCAATAATTGGCAACAGGTGTTGGTTTTTGTCCGCACCAAACATGGCGCTGACCGCTTACAGAAACAGTTGATAAAGGACGGCATCAGTTCGGCTGCGCTGCATGGCAATAAAACCCAGGGTGCAAGAAATAAGGCTCTGGAGTATTTTAAGACCGGCAAAGTCGCTGTGTTGGTCGCCACCGATATTGCTGCCCGTGGACTGGATATTGAAGAACTGCCCCATGTGGTCAATTACGATTTACCGCAAGTCGCTGAGGATTACATTCACCGGATAGGCCGTACCGGACGCGCCGGATTGTGTGGCGCTGCACTGTCCCTGGCTTGTCCGGAAGAAGCCTATTTGCTGGAAGCTATCGAAAAACTGCTGAAACGGCAAATTCCACGGGTAAACGATACCGGTTATGAGCCGATTTCACTCAAGGTCATTGATGCGCCCAAAAAAAATGCAGCTGCCAAAAATTCAGGTAAAAAAGACTACCGCCATACCAGCAAAAAAATATTGCATCACAGCCATGGAAGCAGCAACAATTCGCGTGGCAATCATTCGAAAAAACCTGCAAATTCAAGGTCTCGATAACTCAAGCACACCCTGCATACCACATTTTTCGGTTTTTGTGCGACCATTCACATTTCGATACTAAAATTGAGTTATCATAAGTTTCGTATCATATAAAGATAAATTCATTAACCAGGAGCATTCAATCATGTCGTTTTTCGCATCGTTCACAAAAAAAGCCAAACTCGATGCCGCCGTAAAGAAAGCTGTTAAAGCACGTAAGGAAGAAGGCGGCATAGCGGATCAATTACTTAAAGAAGTCTATCAGGACTATGCCGATGTCTTGATCGGCGATTCTTTTCGCGCTAAAGCGTTGTACCATTGGGGGGTAACTTTACTGCACCAAGCAAAAAGCAAAACGCCGCCTGAATCGATCAATATCTACCGGAACGCGATTGCGAAATTTGCTTTTTGCATGACGATAGATCCCAGCTATCTTGCCGCAGCTATTGATGCCGGGGTTGCCTGTATGGATTTGGCCCGCGCCAGGGGCGTACCACCCAGTGATGAGCTGTACGAAATGGCGAAAAAGCAGTTTGAAAAAGCCAATTCCATTCAGGCCGGTGTTGCCACCTTTAATCTTGCCTGTGTCTATGGCATACGTGGCGATAATGAGAACTGCCTGGAAGCTTTGCAGACTGCAAAAGGGAAAGGCAATTTGCCGGAAGATGCTGATATTCTTGCCGATCCAGACTTGGCTAACATCAAAAACCAAGCCTGGTTTCAAGAATTCATGAGCTCATTGGAGGAAGATAGGCGGCTAGAGGAAGAAAAACGTTTGGCTGCAAAGGCCGCTGAAGAAGAAGCCAAGAAACCGAAACCTAAAGAAAAAACTGAATTCGATCCCTACCGTACTCCAAAAAAGAAGGTTGAGGAAAAGAAAAACGAACCCGAGGCAAAAGCTGATGAGCCTGAAGTCATTGAGGAAGCTCCGGCGATTGCCGAGAAACATGTAGAGCAATCCGTTGCGAATACCGAAGAAGCCATTCAAACACCTGTCGAAGAAGTATCTGTGTCTGCTATAGAAACACCTAAACAATCAAACGGTTAGAAGGATAAAGCAAGCACTTGGTTTTGGATTTTTTCACGGTCTCCCATACCGACCGCCCCAATTTGAAGGGTGGTTGTCGTGATCCCTGTGCTGGCCTGACCCTCTGCCGCCAGGGTGATCGTCTCTTCTTGCAAGAGGGACATGTCTGTCATCACGGTGAGCCAGGGGTTCTGGCCTACGCTGAGGATGATCGTGCCTTCCTGCCGGAGGGGCATTTCTGTGTTCATGATGATCGTAGCTTGACATCGGGCGCGGCCTGGGCTGAGGACGGTTGTAATAATTATTTTGGTAGTAATTGTCGGAATGATGACCGCCATAAGGCCTACCATGACCCCAGTTTCCCGATGGTCTAGGGTGATGGTTCTGATAATTGCCGTAGCCGGGGTAATAAGATCCATTATCGGGATAAGAACTGTATTGCCTTGGGTAATGTACACAAGCAGACAGTAATAATACCAAACCTGACAAAACGATTTTTTTAGTAAGAGTGTTCACGTTTTTCTCCTGTGATATAAATTGTTGGCTAAAGAATATCAACAGGGGACTGAATACTGTATGAACCAGGAATAATTATTTTTTAGAAATAGCGCCCATTCAAAAGAAAATGAGCGGCAATACTAGCGAAATAACCTAAAGCGATAGCTGGGGTCCATTTTAAATGGCTAGTAAAGGTATAAATACCCTTAGCCTGCCCCATTAAACCGACTCCGGCCGCAGAGCCAACCGCCAACAAACTGCCACCTACTCCGGCGGTCAACGTAACCAACAACCACTGCCCCTGGGAAATATCGGGCGCCATTGTCAATACCGCCAGCATGATGGTTCCGTTATCAACAAAGGCTGAAGCAATACCGACTAAAATATTGGCGACCGAAGGGTCAAGTCCGACATACAAAACCTGGGACGCCAAGCCCAGATAACCGATAAAGCTCAAGCCGCCGACAGCAACCATGACACCGTAGAAAAACAGCAGCGTATCCCATTCCAGGTTTGCGACTTTATTAAAGACATCAAAGGGTTGGTCTATCATTTCCGCCTTGTATCGCGCTGTGTTCATGACCTTCATGGGAGCGAAATAGTCGATGTAACTGGATTTTTCTCCTGTCGCATTCTTGGTTGTCGATGCGGCCAAACTGTTTTTTTGTTTAGCTGATATTGCTTGGGATTCCGTATCGTCTTCTTCAGAATCGTCTTGGTTAGCTGAAGTTTTTTGTAAATAATAACTGAAAAACTTAAGGTAAGTCAGGCCTAGCATCATACCTGCTGCGGGGGGTAGGCTCAGGAAATTCTCGAAACAGGCCGACGTAACTATGGTCAATACAAATAAACCGATGATAACCCAGCCACCCCGCTTCATGGGTTGTGATTCGATGAGCGCTGCCGGGCTTTTCTTCGGAATAAAGTGATGCATAATAACAGCCGGCACTATCATGTTGACTAGCGCCGGGATCAACAGGGAGAAGAAATCGGCAAATGGAACCACGCCTTTTTGCCACACCAAGAGCGTGGTGATATCGCCAAAAGGGCTGAACGAGCCACCGGCATTGGTGGCTACGACAACGTTAATGCAGGACAGCTTAACAAAACGTGGGCTATCCTTGCCCAGGGCCACAATAACCGAACCCATCAGTAATGCGGTGGTCAGGTTGTTGCAGGCCGACGAAATAAAAAAGGCCTGGAAACCGGTAATCCAGAATAATTGGCGGTAACTGAAATTCTTGCTTAACAACCATACCCGCAGCCTTTCAAACACGCTCCTGTCTTCCATGGCATTCAGGTAAGTCATTGAAACCATGATAAATAAAAACAGTTCTGCATAACCTATCAACACAGAACGAAAGGCAACCCCCGCTTGTTCACTTATGCCGCCATGAGCATAAACGGCGGCGATAAATACCCAGATCATGCTCGCAGCAAACACCATGGGCTTCGACTTTCGCAACTGGGTAACTTCCTCTGTCATAGCCAGGATATAAGCGACGGCAAACAAAACCAAAGCCAGATAACCGGCCCAGTGCCGGGTCAAATCCAAGGGTTGCACCGGACTTGTGGCATTTGTTCCTTCCCCAGCGAATGCCAAAGACGGCAAAAGCAGCACGAGCAGTATCGAGCTAGTTTTTTGACAGAGCAGCATTTTTTTAATCGGTAACATAAAAGTCTTGAAGGACGGATTCCGTCTCTGTCTTAAAGTAAAATTCTGGATTCCCCGTTATCTTATCAATCTGGCATCATTTCCCCAATAAACAATAAAACTTCTGCCAGTCAAATGATTCGCCGGGGTCGGTCTTGCGTCCGGGGGCGATGTCGCTGTGACCGGTGATCCGTTCGGTCGATAGTCCTGGATAAGCTTTCAATAAGGTATTAACGACAGCGGCAAGCTGAACATATTGCGCTTCGGTATAAGGTATTGTCTCCGTACCTTCAAGTTCTATGCCAATAGAAAAATCATTGCAGCGTTCTCGCCCTTCATAGCTTGATTGCCCGGCATGCCAGGCGCGTTTGTCAAACGGTACGTATTGCACTATATCACCCTTTCTCTTGATGACTAGGTGCGACGACACCGTAAGCTGGGAAATGTCTTTAAAGTAGGGATGTCCATCAGGATTGAGACGGTTACAAAATAACTGGTCGATGCCCGAGTTGCCGAATTCACCCGGCGGAAGGCTGATGCAGTGGATGACGAGCAAGGAAATATCGTCCGGATCTGGACGGTCATCGAAGTTAGGTGAGGGAACGTGGCTGGCTTCACTAAGCCAATGTTGGGTTATGTGCATGTGATATCTAAGGCTCAAGGCGAAAGGCACAAGGCAAAAAGATGAGCGCTGTTTTGCACCTTTTGCCCTTAGCCTTGTGCTTAAGTCATTTTACCTGCGATTGGCATAAACTGACTTAAAATATGAGGATGCCAATCCTGCTTTGCCAATTTTCTTAAGCCCCTCACCCTAGCCCTCTCCTCTGGGAGAGGGCTAGGGTGAGGGTGGTTTTTGAATTTTTAGAGAATACCTTTAGTTTACGTTGTGTGGTAGCATTCTTTAACCTTTATTACTGAGCCACTCGGCGACCTTGTGAAAACTATAAACCTGAATGAGCGGATCATCTTCGCACTGGATGTCCCTAACCCTGATGAGGCAAAACAGTGGGTCAGAAAGCTGGATGGCGACATTAAATTTTTTAAGGTCGGCCTGGAGTTGTTTTTGGCCGGTTGGTGGGATATGGTTGATTTCATCATCGACCGTGGCAACAAGGTCATGCTGGACTTGAAGTTTTTTGATATTCCAGAAACCGTCCATCTTGCCATTCAGCAAGTCAAAGACCGGGGCGTAACCTTCGCCACGATACACGGCAATGATGCCATCATCAAAGCCGCGCTTTCCGACCGGGGCAATGTCAAAGTGTTGGCTGTTACCGTGCTGACCAGTTTCGATGAATCGGACATGCGGCAAATGGGGCTGACTGGCTCGGTTGAGGAGTTGGTGCTGATTCGCTCCAGAAAGGCGCTGGGTTTGGGCTGTGACGGGGTGGTTTCATCGGCTTTGGAAGCCAAGCCGTTACGCGATGGGCTAGGCAGCAATTTTCTTGTCGTTACTCCAGGGATAAGGCCAGAATCAAGCGCTCCTGGTGAAGATGACCAAAAACGGATTGCCACGGCACGTAAGGCAATTATCAATGGCGCTGACCATGTGGTGATTGGTAGGCCCATCCGTACGTCAGAAGACCCCATTGGCACCATTAAAAAATTCCAGGATGAAATAGCGCAGGGGCTTGCCAACCGTTAGCCGCGCCATCTGAATTGCGACGGTTAAGAAAATATTAATGTTCTCCTGAAAGGGAATAGCGGCTTTTATAATTTTGCAGTGGAAGGTAGTCCCGTGACAAATCCAATCAATAAGCACTTATTCAGGCTGACTTTTGTGTTGATATTATCTGGATGCGCGAGTGATCCAGCCAGCGATTACAACGCGTATCCACAAGTCACCAATAACCCGCAGACTTCTGTTCCAGTAAGGCCGAGTATGTCTCCGCCCCGACCTATACAGCCTCACAATCCCTATCACCCCAAAGTGCCGTCTTATATTCCTTCCGATTCTTACAACCATTCATATAACGAGCCCTACGGCACGCCGGGTAATTATGCCAATTCTTATCCGGTAAGAAACTTTATCCGGCACATGGTCGGAACACACGGGTTTTCCGAAACCTATCTTCAAGGGCTGTTCGCACAAGCCAACCGGTTGGATTCGGTTATCCGTTTGGAAAATCCTGCACCCAGCGGTTCTTCAAAACCGCGCTTAGGTAGCTGGACCCGCTATCGTAACAAGTTCCTCACTGATGCACACATCAGTGACGGAGTAGAATTTTGGCGTATTAATGCGGATGCCATCCGTCAAGCTAGCTCTGCCTATGGCGTTGACCCCGAATACATTGTTGGCATCATTGGGGTAGAAACCTATTTCGGCAAAAATATAGGCAAAACTTGCGTTTTTGATGCCTTGACCACCTTATCTTTTGACACCTACAGGCGTTCCAAGTATTTTATGTCGGAACTGGAAAATTTCTTGTTGATGGCGCGTGAGGAAGGTTACAACCCACGCGAACCGGTCGGTTCCTGGGCAGGCGCGATGGGCTTGGGGCAGTTCATGCCCAGCAGTTTCCGTCGTCTGGCGGTTGATTTTGACCGCAACGGACGGCGCGACCTTTGGCATCCTAATGATGCGATTGGCAGTGTCGCGCATTATTTCTCACGCAACGGTTGGGACTATAAAAGCCCGGTAGCGCAACCGGCTAGCGATTATTATGGGGCTTCCGTCATCGAATTAAGTACGTATGAAGGCATGGAATATTGGCGCGTCCACCCTAATTTTAAAGTGATCAAACGCTACAACAACAGTAACAAGTATGCGATGGCTGTCCACCAATTGGCACAAGCGATCAAGCGACGTTATTAACTGTCGCAGGCGGGTGAAGCCGTGGCTAGTCTAATGCCTGTGCTGACTGGGATTTGTGTCAACCCTTAAGATCAATCGTTTCAGGAAAATTCATGCCAACAAAATATACAGCCTTAAAAGACCACGATACACCCATAAAGGTGTTGTTTACCGGTTACCTTGTTACTGTCGGTATCGGTTATATGTTTGCGCTCATCCAAATATTGCTGACCCACGGGTTGGCCGACGGTAAATTCGGCTTATCGGTCGATGATATTGTTTATAGCTATTATGGGAATCGCTCCGGGACTGTGTTGGAGCAAAAGCTTAACGGTTCCATGAAGGATAATGCCTCGGAACAACAGCGTTTTGAAATTATGCAGTGGGTCAGGGATGGGGCGGATATCGGCGATTACAAAGACGACGGCATCGAAAAGATCATTCAAGACCGCTGTGTGATGTGCCACAACAAAGAGGCTTCGAGAATTCCAAATTTTAATGATTTTGAGCGATTAAAGGCGTTGACAGTCGAAGATGAGGGAGCCACCTTTGGATCACTGACGCGTGGTTCGCATATTCACATGTTTGGCATCAGTTTTATTTTTATGTTTGTCGGGATTATTTTCAGTTTTGCAGAAACCACAGACATTAAATTAAAGTGCATTGCCATCGGAATGCCGTATATTTTTCTTGTTACTGATATTGTGTCATGGTGGTTGACCAAGTTCTTCCCAGAGTTCGCTTGGCTGATTATTTTTGCGGGAATGGGTATGGGTGTTTCCCTCATGTTTATGTGGGTCACTTCAATCCTGGAAATGTGGTTATATAAACCGGTATTTGTTGATGGTCTAGGCTCCCATTACCAACGCTGGAGAACTGATTTTGCTACAAGCAGCCACGAAGAGTGGTTCAAGAAGCTGTTGTCGGTTACTGTCGGTATTTTAGGATTGCTTAAACGAGTTGTGGGCATAGCCGTAGAAAAATGGTTAAGTATCGGCCTGCCATTCATCCAAAAAATTTTAAAGAATGCGATTGAAAAGTGACCACACCTTATCATGACCGACCCATATATAGTCGATGTAAGTGCCTACCTTAAAGAAGACATCGGCTCAGGCGACATCACGGCAAACATTATTCCTGAAACCGTTCAGGCTGAGGCGGTCGTTATAACACGGGAAGCGATGGTGTTATGCGGTCAGGCCTGGTTCGATGCGGTTTTCAGGTATCTCAATGCTGATATAAACATTTTGTGGTTGGTACATGAGAGCGAGGCTGCTAGTGCAGGATCAACCTTATGCAAGCTCAGTGGTTCCGCCAGGACTTTGCTGACTGGGGAACGTACGGCTTTGAACCTCTTACAAACCCTATCCGCCACTGCAACGATAGCCAAAAAATATGCCGATGCTGTCGCCGGTACGGATTGCAAGGTGCTGGACACCCGAAAAACGATTCCAGGCTTAAGAAAAATTCAAAAATATGCCATAGCTTGTGGCGGTTGCCATAACCACAGGATGGGTTTGTATGATGGCGTACTCATCAAGGAAAATCACATTATTGCCGCAGGTTCAATAGCAAACGCCGTACAAATAGCGCGGCAACAGTCATCGGTTCCGGTGGAAGTGGAGGTTGAATCGCTACAGGAATTCCAGGAGGCCATTGCCGCACGGCCTGACCGGATTATGCTCGACAACTTCACCTTGGACGACATGCGGGCGGCTGTCGTCATGAACCACAACGCAATTGAATTGGAAGCTTCGGGCAATATCAACTTAGAAAACATTCGCCCGATTGCTGAAATGGGTGTTGATTACATTTCCATTGGCGCGTTGACCAAAAATATCAGGGCGATTGACTTAAGTATGCGGATTAATTTGGTTCATTAACATGATCGAAAATGCCAGCGCTTTGTTTAATCGGATTACCCACGGTGTTTACGTCATTGCCGTAGCCAACGGCTCGGAACAAAATGCGTTTACCGCAGCCTGGGTTATGCAGGTGTCCTTTGCCCCGCCCATGATTGCCTTCAGCATCAATCACGGGCATTATTCTTATAAACTGTTACAGGCCAGTGGTGCGTGTACTGTCAATGTCTTGGGTCAAGACCACCTCGCTATCGCGGTGCATTTCGGACGTTCAGGAGTTAAGAAAAAAATGTCCACTTATCGCTGGCAAGCGGGAAAAACAGTGGCTCCGGTATTATCCGACAGTTTGGCGTATTTTGATTGCAAACTCAGCCACACGACGGACGCAGGCGACCACAAAATTGCAGTTTGCGAAGTGATTGATGCCGCCGAACTCAACACAGGCTGGCCTTTGCTATACAGCCAAACGGATAATATGGATGGTAGCAGCAATCTCTATAAGAGTTAAGCCCTGCGACGACTCAAGCCATTCCATCAAACAATTGATGGTCGATTAAATCGCATAAGCAATGCGTAATCAGCACATGGACTTCATGCGTACGGATTGCCGAGCTGGACGGAACCCGTATTTCCAAATCCCGTTCAGTCAATAAAGCTGAAACGGCCTCACTTTTTCTGCCTGTCAGGGCGATGATTGATATATCTTTAGCATGGGATACGGCGATTGCCTTGGCAATATTGGCGGAATGGTTGCCATCGGTATAAGTCACCAATACATCTCCATTTTGCCCGAGTGACCGGATGGGTTTGGAAAACACTTCCTCATAGCCATAGTCATTAGCAATGGCTGTGACGGTCGTCGTATCCATTGTCAGTGCAATAGCCGGTAATGAGGGACGGTCGCGTTCGAATTTATTCAACAGCGCTGACGATAATAACTGTGCACTAGCGGCGGAGCGGCCATTGCCGCAGGAAAAAATTTTCCGGTCATTCAATAACGCCGCCACCAACCGTTGTGAGGCCAGTTCAATAAGCTCACATAGTTCATTTAAGGCATCCTGTTTGGTTTGGATGCTGTCAGTGAAATGGTTGATGATTCGGTTTTGTAGGCTCATGAATTCAGTATCAAGGTTAAAAGGCGTCCTTTATCCAGTTGATGTCCCCATTCCCGGAGATGGCAACCACATCAAATCGCAGAGGGCAATCAACCCGCAGCGTCGATAGGTAATGCTGCGTGGCGGCTATTATACGGGCTTGTTTGCTGTGCGTAACGCTCTCAAGGGCGCTGCCATAAAAGTCCGACTTCCGGTATCGCACTTCAATAATGACCAGTGATTGCTGGTCGCGCATAACCAAATCCAGCTCACCCTGTTTGCAGCGATAGTTCCGGCAGACTGGTTTCAATCCTTTGCTGACCAAAAAATCATGGGCTTGGTCTTCCGCGCTTTTGCCACGTAATAAGTGTGCTGCCTTCGTTTTTAGTGAGTCGAACATGCCTATGTTTTCTATTGAATAGGAGCAGGCGTTGCCTGTTTGGTATCGTAGAAATGCGACACGGGTTTGCTGCCACTGCTGTTGTGACGGCTGTGGACAGCCAAAAATACGGCTTTAATTGCTTTGGCAAGATCCAAAAAAGGGTCGGACTCAGGCAATAAGCCCAAGGTTTCAAGAATCATGCCCTGATTCTTTTTCCGTTCATCAGGTTTGGTCAAAAAAGCATCCAGGGCAATCCTGGCCTTGGCGCTTTCCAACAAGTTGCCCGTCAAGGAATAAGCAAAGGTCTGGAATTGAAAGTATTTGATTTTATCGGTTGCGCCCAGTTGCCTGATTTCCGTGATCGCCAGCTTGCTTATTGCCTGCTCTGCCTCGCCAAAACTAAGCAGGATTTGGGCATACAGCAGATTGAATTGCGTTTGCTGCTGGGAAGTCAATTCCGATCCGTTGATCAAATCAGCCTGTTGCTTGGCCGCATTGCCCTTTCCTGCCTGAATAAAGGACTCGATACTCCGTAAACGGGCATTATTTTGTTCGACTGCCCAAGGCGATGGCGGTTCTTGATACAATCCGTAACTGTCCGGGAGTTTTGCACAGCCCGTCAACAGCAACCCACAGAAAAGTGGGACAATTGGATAGTAGCGGCTCATAGGGTTTTACCTTCATTGAGACAGAAATAATTCAAAACAGGGATTGCATGTCAAATCATTACGGCAAATTATACGTTGTTGCAACGCCAATAGGTAATTTGGCAGACATCAGCTTCAGGGCGATAGAGACCTTAAAACAGGTTGACCTGATTGCCGCCGAAGATACCCGCCATGTCAAATTATTACTGCAACATTACGGCATCAACAATAAAGTGCTGTCTTTCCATCAACATAACGAAGAAAAAGTAGCGGAAAGCCTACTAGAAAAACTGCGTAGTGGAGTCTCAGTCGCCCTGGTTTCTGATGCGGGTACGCCACTATTGAGCGATCCCGGTATGCCGCTGGTACGCAAAGTTAAGGATGCTGGCTTGGCAGTTGTGCCTATCCCTGGGGCTTGCGCCTTGATTGCCGCCTTGTCTGCGGCGGGATTACCGGTTACGCAATTCTCTTTCGAAGGTTTTTTGCCGCGCACGTCCTCGGCACGGAAAGATTTCTTCACCGAAAAATTGACCTCACAGACAACCTGGGTATTCTATGAGTCCTGCCATCGCATATTGGCGGCATTAAAGGATATGGTAGCCATTCTGCCTCCTGACCGGCAAGTCGTTATCGCCAGGGAACTGACCAAGCTGCATGAAACCATAGTCAAAACTAATCTGGCAAATGCAGTGGAACTGGTAGCTCAAGACGAAAATATGCGCAAAGGCGAATTTGTGGTAATCGTTGAGGGTGCAGCAAAAGTTACCAAAAAAGACGATGCCCTCAGCCCAGAGCAGATAAGCATACTTGCCGTGCTTATGCGCGAATGCTCAATCAAAACCGCCGTTGAACTGGCAGTAAAAATCACCGGAGCCAGAAAAAAACTGCTTTACCAGGCGGCATTGGATTTGGAAAAGCAAGATTAATAAGCGAATACCCATTTAATATGAGACAGGATGAAACGCTCTACTCTCCATGCTTCTTAGCCAACCCTTCCAGATGTATCCGTCCGGCTTCGGCTTTTTTCTGTTTAGCAATCGTCCGGCAAGCAAGGCAAAGTACCGCCGTGGTATTGATATTGCCTTTGGCTTCCGCATACCACCACTTTTGTCTTTCCGCAGGCCACACTTCTTCCGTGCCGCATTGGCGGCATATCACCACTTTGTCGATGTAAAACTTGGGCAACGTGCCATAAGTGTTATTGTGGGACAACTTGCTGGCATCAGCCAGTACCGCGCCGGGCGGCGGTGCGTCATAACGCGGGTCTATACTGACGAGCGCCTTCGCCCGTGTCAAGCGGCTTTCCTTTAAACGCTCACGTTTGCTTTGTTTGCTGGTCATTGCAGGTAATGGGGGGTTAACAGCTATATCACATCAAAAGCTACCTACTTTATAAGTGATCGCTCGAACTAATTAAAAGATTCGTAATTATCTCATAATCAATTTTGAATTGATGGGTCGATGTTGTTTGTTGACCGATAATCACTATTCCAACCCCCATTTGCCGATTACGGTATAATTTCCCCAGAAAGAGTCGGCTGGGCAGTCGCTGTTTTATCGCAAGATAAAATGGAGGAAAGTCCGGGCTCCATTGGGCAGGGTGCCAGGTAACGCCTGGGAGGTGTGAACCTACGGAAAGTGCCACAGAAAATATACCGCCCACCTCTTGTAAAAGGGGATGGTAAGGGTGAAAAGGTGCGGTAAGAGCGCACCGCGCAACTGGTAACAGGGGCGGCACGGTAAACCCCACCTGGAGCAAGATCAAATAGAGGAATATACGCGTGGCCCGCGCGGTTCCTGGGTAGATTGCTTGAGCTGCAAGGTGACTTGCAGCCTAGATGAATGGCTGCTCTCGACAGAACCCGGCTTACAGGCCGACTTTTTCTTCTTTTAACAAGTCGCACACTCGCCGACTACTTAGTTTGTGTAGCATTAGTCAATAAACTAATTCGACGATTCCCTGGTTTTTAGCTGGACTCATCTCAATTACTGCTTAATAAAAAAACCCGAACCTCAGACAACCGGTAAGGCTGGCTGAGGTTCGGGCTTATTCTTGTCACCAGCCCGAAACAGGGCAATATTTACTTGTTCACAATACTAATGCCTTTCAATAAGGTTAATGCTTGATAGAGTGGGTAGTCTTTATATTCGGCACTTTCCTTGGTTTTTCCTGAATCGCCCTCTTTCGCCACCTCCTTTGCTTTACCATTCTGCAAGTGATGCGATAGGTCGGCTTCTTTTACTGGATCGAACTCGGTTTTGTCCAGGGATTCCAGCTTAACATTTGCCAACGCAATGTCAGGCTCGATGCCTTCAGCCTGTATCGACCTGCCGGATGGTGTATAGTAACGGGCCGTCGTCAGCTTAACTGCCGCGCCACTGCTGGTTGGCAAGATGGTTTGCACGGAGCCCTTACCGAAAGATTTCTCACCCATAATTACCGCGCGTTTTTGGTCTTGCAACGCTCCCGCCACAATCTCGGAAGCTGATGCCGAACCCGCATTAATCAGCACAACCATCGGCGCACCATCGATAAGGTCATCGGGAGCCGCATTAAAACGCATTTCAGAATTTTCGATACGTCCCTCGGTATAGACAATAAGCCCTGATTTCAGGAAAGCATCGCTGACATCCACCGCAGCATTCAAGACACCACCTGGGTTATTTCTTAGATCCAGCACCAAGCCTTTGAGACGGCTACCGTTTTCTTTTTTCAGGTTGGCCAAGGCTTCTTTCAGGCTTTCCCCAGTGCCGGATTGGAAACTGCTGATCCGCAAATAACCATAATCCTTCTCCAAAATACGGCTTTTCACGCTTTGGACTTTAATGTCTGCACGAACCAAGGTCAGCTTAAGGGGTGCTTCCGCGCCTTCGCGCACCACAGTAAGCACGATTTTGCTACCCGGCTCACCGCGCATCTTCTTGACTGCATCAGCCAAAGACATGCCTTTTACAGGTTCATCATCAAGCCTGACAATCAGGTCACCTGTTTTTATCCCCGCCCGTTGTGCTGGCGTATCGTCAATGGGTGAAACGACTTTGATAAAACCGTTCTCCATGGTCACTTCAATGCCCAAGCCACCGAAATGTCCGGTTGTGCCTTCTTTTAATTCCTGGTATTCCTCAGAAACCAGATAGGCAGAATGGGGATCAAGGCCAGCAAGCATACCTCGAATGGCATCTTCCAATAATTTTTTGTCTGAGACGGGCTCCACATAATCCCGCTTAATCCGGCCAAAAATTTCCGTAAATGTCCGTAAATCTTCAAAAGGCAATGCCTCGGAATCCACCGAAGTA
This sequence comes from Methyloglobulus sp., assembly GCF_046714055.1. Taxonomy (GTDB): domain Bacteria; phylum Pseudomonadota; class Gammaproteobacteria; order Methylococcales; family Methylomonadaceae; genus Methyloglobulus. The sequence continues at coordinate 16,008 of NZ_JBKKBJ010000123.1, forward strand.
TCACTTTTGTTCTTTTCAGCAACTACGCTACCGCAGATACCTACGAAAACACCCAGCATAATTCCTAAGGACAAAATAAATAGACTATTCTTTTTTAGCATGCGCCTTTAAACTCCAGCCACCACAATATCTTTAATTTTTTGGGACAATCCTGAAAACCACCGCTTATCCAACTTCGCACTCTTACCATAGAAATGTAACAAGTCCCTTTTAGCAGGGTATTGAGAAATACCCTGCTAGCGCAGTGCCATGTATGCACTGCCTTTTATCAATGACTGTTAAGGAATTGATAAAAGAAGCTTTCGTAAAACCACGTTTTGCGAAAGCGAATTACAAAAGTCCATGAATGGAGTTTTGTAACATCCTACTAGTTACGGCACCAGAGCAGCGGATCAATGGACTTGCCATTCTGGCGTATTTCAAAATATAGTCCAGCTTTGCTACGTCCGCCGCTCTGACCCACCGAAGCAATCACATCCCCCGCCTCAACCCAATCACCTTTGCGCTTATAAAGGCTTTGGTTAAATGCGTACAGCGTCATGTATTCCTTGTCATGCTCAACAATTATCAGCAATCCATAGCGTTTCAGGGTTCCGGCATAAGCGACTTTCCCTTTCGTCACTGCTTTTATCTCAGCGCCTTCCTTCGCATTGATCAGCACACCTTTCCAGATGTCTTCCGATGAAGGGCCGTCAAACATGCTCGCCAATTTGCCTCTTATGGGCAAGGGCAATTTACCCTTTAGGGAGGAGAATTCTCCGGTCAGCTTGGGAAAACTCTCTGTGTTTTCTGGGCTGATTGCATCAGGACTTGGCGCTTCAACTTCCTGATTACCATCATCAGGTTCGTTTTCTAACGTTCTGATAAGGTTTATCAGTTTATTTTCACTTTCTTTTAAACGACTTAACTGGTCTTCTTCGGAATAAAAACCGTCGTTTAGCCGTGCAACCAGGTCGTTTCTCTGTTTTCTGGTTTCATCCAAGGCCGCTTGTTCCGATTTTTTTTGCCCCAGATTTTTTTCCAATAATTCGGTCTCCGCTTGCTTATCCTTATCTAACTGATCCAAATATCTGACAGTTTGCTGGATATTAGCGAGCTTTTCCAAACGGGACTTATTCAGGTATTCATAATATACCATCATTCGGCTGGATAATGCCGGATCTTGTTGATTAAGCATCAATTTTAATTTGTCTTGCTGCCCCATTGCATAAGCGGCCCTGACTTGTCCGGCCACAACCTTATTCAATTTGTCGATTTGTCCCTGGTATGAGCTTATTTCCTTCCGAATCTTGTCCAGGCTACGGCTGGTCAGTTCAATCTGGTCCCCAATCGATCTCAACGAAGCCGCAACGTCGCCGTAATGCTCATCAATCTGGGCTAACAAGCCCAACAATTCGTCTTTTTGCCGCCCTAATTCTTGTGGATCAGGATTGGTTACTACATCTGGCCCCGTATCACTTTGCTGCGGCGTATCAGCTATTTCTTCTGCATAAGTAGGACTCGTAAATAAGCTTAGCAGAAAACAAAAAACCAGAAATCTACGCATACACCAGCATCAAGCAGATGCGATAAGTGACCTACCGTTCATTTCTGCAGGTTGCGCTACGCCCAATATAGCCAGGATGGTAGGCGCCAAATCCTTTAAGCTACCACCAGAAGCAAGTTTACCTTCACCGCACACATAGACCAGCGGCACCGGATTGGTGCTATGGGCAGTCTGGATTTGCCCATCATCATCGACCATTTGCTCGATATTGCCATGATCCGCCGTTACCAGCATTTTTCCGCCCACACTCTTCAGCGCATCAACGACGCGCTGCAAGGAAGCGTCTATCGCCTCTACCGCCTTGATGGCTGCGGGTATAATCCCGGTATGCCCCACCATGTCACCATTGGCATAGTTGCAAATAATTACATCGTATTTGCCGCCCTTGATGGCTTCAACCAAGCGGTCAGTCACTTCCGGCAGGCTCATTTCCGGTTGCAAATCATACGTCCTCACCTTTGGCGAAGGGACCAATATCCTGTCTTCGCCAGGAAAACTAGCATCAACCCCGCCATTGAAGAAGAACGTTACATGGGCATATTTTTCTGTTTCTGCCAAACGTAATTGCGTCATTCCCAGATTCGACAAATATTCGCCCAGGCCATTTTTAATATCCACTGATGGGAAGGCAACCGGATAATCAAAATCTTCATGATATTCCGTCAGTGTCGTATAGCAGCCCTTGTGCGGCTCATGCCCCCGGTCGAACCCGGCAAAATCAACATCGGTTATGGCCTGGGATAGTTCCCGCGCCCTGTCGGCCCGAAAATTCATGAACACCACAGAGTCTTGAGTATCCAGCGTAACCGCCTGGCCTTCGGCATCCATAATAACCGTAGGCAAGACAAATTCATCCGTCTCACCCCTGTCATAAGCCGCGTTTAAACCCTCTAGCGCGGAACTCACACGATGGCTACCTTCGCCTTTGACGATCAAGTCGTAGCCTTGTTTAACCCGATCCCAACGCTTGTCCCTATCCATTGCATAAAAACGCCCCACGATGGATGCAATCCGTCCTACACCTAATGCCTTGAATTTTTCATCCAATAGCCTGATTGAAGCAGCCGCGCTTTTGGGTGGCACATCCCGTCCATCCAGAAATGCGTGTAGATAAATGTTACGAAGCCCTCTTTTGGCGGCTAACTTGACCATTGCCACAATTTGGTCTTCATGGCTATGGACTCCGCCCGGAGACAACAGCCCCATGATATGTAGGGCCTTGCCTTTTTCCTTGGCCGCATCGACCGCCTGGCACAAAACCGGATTGGTAAAAAAGCTACCGTCTTTGATTGCATCATTGATCTTGGAGAAATCCTGAGGTACGTAGCGGCCTGTACCGATGTGGATATGGCCTACTTCTGAATTGCCCATTTGCCCGTCTGGCAAACCAACCACTTCTCCGGAACACTCCAGCAAAGTCATGGGGCAGTCTTTTTGCAAACTGTCCCAACAGGGCGTATTCGCCATAGCAATGGCATTATTTTCTTGTTCCTTGGAATAACCAAATCCATCCAGGATTAGCAACACAACAGGTTTTGGCCGACTCGACATCTTACTTTTTATCTCCAGACACTTAACACACCCATTAACTACGGGACGCACTACTTTTGCGACCTGCCCACATTCCATTACCCGAAACACCCGAAAATAAGGTATCATTCCGCCGGATTTATAGGTTTTTCTATGCTTAGTGCGGGACCAACGCGCGCAAACGGGGGACATTATACTAAATATGCGTTAGCATGGGTGTGTAAAATACCCCGACCGAATCCCATCATTCATAAAGTCAAAAAGCAGACACCCTTATCTTTATCATGCCATTATCAGAAACTATAACAATAGATCGCCTCATAGAGTTCATTTTAAACCACTACATTTTGTCGCTCGCTCTGGTTGTGGTGACTTATCTGTTAATTCAGGAACTGTTCGACGCAGCGCTTAAAAAGTTTGGGTTTGTGTCCCCATTGCTTGCCGTAACCAAAATGAACAATGGCAATACCGTGGTTCTTGATGTGCGCGAACATGATGAATTTAATAAAGGCCATATTGAAAGTGCAGTCAACCTTCCTTTAAGCAAAATCAAGGAACAAACAACTAGCCTAGATGCTTATAAAAACAATCAGGTCTTGATTGTTTGCCAGGATGGTACGCGCTCATCCACGGCTGGAAAAATAATCACCAAAGCGGGGCTTAAGGATGTTTTTGTTATTACCGGCGGTATGCAATCCTGGCAGGAAGATTATAAATTACCCATTAAAGTCAACCGCAAACACAAGACTGGCGCTTGATATTTCTACGCAAGACTTAAATATAATTCATAACCTACATCATACAATTACCAGGCATCACTCATGGCCGAAGAAAACAATGCCCAAGAAAAACAATTCTCCATACAGAAGGTGTACACCAAAGACCTGTCCTTTGAGACGCCCAATGCGCCGAAAATTTTCCGAGAAAAATGGGAACCTGCCGTGGACTTCAACCTGGGTACACATGTTGACAAGCTGGACGAAACTGTATTTGAAGTCACCCTTACCGTGACGATCACCGTCAAAAGCGTCGATGCTACTGCTTATCTGGTTGAAGTGAATCAAGCCGGTATTTTCACTTTGGATAATTTTACCGAACAAGAAATGGGCCCTATGCTGGGCAGTTTTTGTCCTAACATCCTGTTCCCTTACGCACGGGAAGTCGTCTCTGATCTGGTTGCAAAAGGTGGTTTCCCCCAGTTGCTGCTCGCCCCCGTCAATTTTGATGCCCTGTACGGTCAACATTTGCACCAGATCCAACAACAAGCGGCTGGGTCAAACAGCATCAACTAGCTTGATCGGTCAATAAGATTGAGCCAAAAAATAACCCTGCTAGGGGCAGGTTCCTGGGGTACGGCACTAGCTATTTTGGCGGCCAGAAATGGTTGCCAGGTTTTATTGTGGGGGCATACCCCCGAACATATCGCGGGTCTCGCTAAAGAAAGAAAAAACCAGCGTTACTTACCAGACCTGAGCTTTCCAGAAAATGTAGCCGTCACTTCCGACCTGAAGAAAGCCGCCGAATATAGCGATCTCATCCTGGTTGCCTTACCCAGCCACGCCTTCAAAAGCACCCTGATTGATCTCAAGCCCCATGCTTCGGTTAAAGGTATAAAAATAGCCTGGGCCACCAAAGGTTTTAACCCAGAAGACGGCTCCTTGCTGCATCAAGTTGTCGCTGAAGTCTTTTCGCCAGAAACACCTGCCGCCATCCTTTCCGGCCCTACTTTCGCACACGAAGTAGCCGCAAACCTTCCTACGGCCATTACCGTTGCCTCAACGCAACCGCAGTTTGCCAACCAACTGGCCGACATCCTCCACAGCGACCGTTTTCGGGCGTACACCAGTTCCGATATCGTTGGCGTAGAGGTTGGCGGCGCAGTCAAAAATGTGCTGGCAATTGCCGCCGGTATTGCCGACGGCCTGGGCTTTGGCGCCAACACCCGAGCAGCGCTCATCACTCGCGGCCTTAGCGAAATCATGCGCTTAGGCATCAAACTCGGAGGCAAGCAAGAGACTTTCATCGGTCTTGCCGGTTTGGGCGACCTTGTCTTGACCTGCACCGACAACCAGTCCAGAAACCGTCGCTTTGGCCTAGCCTTAGGGCTAGGCAGGAGCAGGTCATCTATTATTGACGAAATCGGCCAGGAAATTGAAGGTATATCAACTGCCAAGGAAACCTACTTGCTCGCGAAACGGCACGGAATAGATATGCCGATAACAGAACAAACTTACAAGGTTTTATACGAGAATCTCAACCCGTTAAGCGCGGTGCAAAACCTGCTTGCCCGCGACCAGAAAGCTGAATCTTAGCTTTAGTATATGGACTTATATGAACGCCTCCCGTTTGCCAAGGACGAAATTACTATGCAGGGACAGATAGGCTGCCACAATTGGCAGAAATAGCTAGGTAGATACTCGGCTTTACCAAACCTTTCGGATATGTATTGCACTCTCCAATGCCAGCAACTTAGGCCCACTTGTTAAACGGATCTTTTATGATGTGCATTCCTTGGGCAGACCAAGCAGCATCCAAATGGAGTAACGATCAGGAATTCAACACTTTGGCATCCGTCTTTTTTTTGATGACATTAAGTTAAGCAATTGTTCTGCAATCGTTTTCAATATCATCGCCAAGGTGTTTGCATTTACCAGGCGTTTCGCCTAAACTTCCGATCTGATTTAAAACGTCATGACGAGTTCGTGCGACCCAACTAATTGATTTATAAGATCGCTTAGATAACAACTATAAAAACACGCGATGGAAAATCGAATTCTTACAAAGCTAAAAAGCGGCGGTATTGGCCGGTTGATCAACATTATCCAGACACTGTTTGTCAGTTTGCTGCGAATCTGGTCAATCCCCATAGTGCTGCTGCTCAGTCTGGCATCAGGATTTACCACGTTTTATGGGATGTCCTACTTTATTACGCCGTGGATTGCATTGATTATTACCATTGCAATTCAATCTATTATCGTCATCTGCTCATTTGAACTTGCGGGTATTCACCTCAAAGCCAACCGGCTACGCTATTTCAGCGTGTTGGTTTCGCTAGTGATTGCTTTTGTGGCATCGATGGCGTTTTCCTATTTCAAATTCTACGAAATATCGGAACACGATACGATCCGCATCGAGCGCATCAATGAGGTGGGAAATCAAGTCGATGCGTATTTGAAAAAACTGGTCGTTGTAAAAAGTAGTCTTTTGGCGCAACAAAAAATGGAACTGGAAAAGCTGGCGAAAGGAGTGTCCCAAGGTTATTTCGGCACCCATCCTGAAATCCCCCCCCAATACCGGGATCAAGTTGGCGAGGGCCCTGTGTGGCGGCATGTCAACAAGATCTATCAGGAAAAAAAAGCGCAGTTAGCCCAACTCGAACAACGATTCAGCCTGGTTGACCAATCCATTGCCACACTCCAGATTGGCCTTAACAAGTTGGACAGTGATCTTGCCCATAGCGAGCAAGCCTATCAGGAAGTTTCCCAGGGCTTGCATAAGGTGCAACTGGAATTTAACCAGTTAACTGCCAAATACCGCACTAATTTGCCTTCAGCGCCTATCCTGATGACCTATTCCCAGTTCACGGAAACCGTAAAACCCACGGTCAATAACCTGCCCAAATTCACCCTTTTTCCCCTGATTATCGCCGGGATGGTGGATTTTTTTACCGTACTGTTATCCTATCGCCTGGAATTTTCAGCGCCGGGCCCTTTGACCGAACAAGAAGAAGAACTGGTTTTTGAATGCCTTAAACAATTCAGTGAATTCCGCATTAATGAAAATGATACCGTGGAAATTATCATTGAAAAAACTGAAATCGAACGCGCCCGGCATTATGTCGATTGGCCGCGTATGTTTGCCGTCGGCCTATTGCTTAGCCGTGGGTTTCTGCGTAAGGTGGATGAACGGCGCGTGGAGTTTGCACCGAACCTTTACCCATTAATGGCCGAGAAAATGGGCGATAAATTGCAAAAAATTAAAAAAGCCCAAGTATCCGCGCAAAATAATCCTCGCAATAGTTAGTTTAAGGTATGAACGCCGAAAAATTGCCTCCAGAAAAATCCCCATTGGAACAGTGGTTAGCGGAAATCAGCGCAGAAGCCGATTCCGTCAGCGACACCTGGGATCCAGGCTTTGATGGCGGCAGGCAAATTGTCATTGCCCAACTGGGCCCATTCCAAAAAGCCTACCAGCGGCCACCGCTGTTTAACCCCCGTTTTTATCACCGCACATATCCTCTCCCCGTCGATGAATGGCGGTTCAACAGCCAAATTAGGCTTTATGGCGATTTTTGTACGATTGATGCGCTACTGACTATCCGTTATCAAGCTACTATCAAGTGCGCCCAGACCAATCTGGAAGCCTTACCCAACATCAATCAGCACATCAAGTCCCGTTGCGAAGGGCTGATTAGGGATGCCGTCAATCAAGAGCTTCATAAACTGGTCAATGGTGATTGGGTAGAACAAGGCCTGTCTACTGTGGAACGGCGTATCGAAATGCAAATTAACGAAACCCTGACCCTGCAAAATATCCAGTGCAGCGCTTTATGTGAAATGCTCACCACTTTTTCCGAGATAGGCGATCCCAACAAATTGGACAGCCGCTTTGCCCATGACGATATTTACCTGAAAATATTAAAGAAAAACTTCGAAACCCAGGAGCAGCAAAACAAGGAACGCTTGCGGCAAGAACTAGTCCTTGAGCAGCAACGCCTGGAACGGCAACAACGCCTTATCGACCAGTATAATCAGGAACAAGCGCTGCACCGCATCGAACAAGAACAAGCCGCACTTAACCTCAAGCGCCGCCTGGAAGAGCAGGAACGGCAATTGAATGAACAATTCCTCATTGAGGAACGTGTTCACAGGGAACAGGTTTACCACGAACAGAACCTGAAACGCATGGAGCAGGAAGCCGCCACCAAAACCCAGCAAGAGATCCACTCTAAACAACTCGAAACCGAACAACAATTACTGCAAGAACGGCTTGCACATCAACAATATCTCAAAGAAATCCAGCTCGCTGCCGAAATAGCAGGATTTGAAAAAAATCAGGGAGCCTGGAGCGCAGTCCATGAACGGCTTAAGGTTGAGAAAATAGAACAGGAAAAGCGGCTTAAACAACTGGAAAATGAGGCTGCATTGGCCTTGCTCGACACTAAGCAAGCCGAAGAACAAAAACTGCAGGAGCGCCTGCTGATGGAAAAGCTGATGCACGAAGCCCGTCTGAAGGACATGGAACTGGAAATGCAAATTCAGGAACATGAAAAACGCTTCAGCGCCACCCAGCAACTGGATAACTACTTACGCCGAGATATTGAGCTATTGATCCTGGAAAAACACCGTGGCGAGTTGCTGAAAGAAGTCAAAAAAACCAAGCTGGATGAACTTCCCGCCATCCCTGCCCCTGCAAACCCAGAGGATACTGCCGATCTGTAAGGTTTCGCTCAGACCTGATTTTAATAACTTTTAGCGCATAATCTTATGGAAGCCTCTAAAAACTCCCTTCCCCTTTAGGGGGAGGGATAGGGTGAAATTGGAGTAAACAATTGATTTTTAAAGCCATCATCTCAGACTTCTCGGCAACTGCTAAAATCCAGGACGTACTGAATGCAGCAAACGCAGGAGCAGTTTGTCGTCCTGCGTTGCCAAACCACATGGATGTGGTGAATGTGGAAAATGCAGGAGCATTTTTCCACCTACTTACCCACATCCTTGTAGGCATCCCGAATGGAAAAGGAGCTTTTTGATTTTTTAGAGATCCCCCCCTTATATCACTGACCGAGATGGCTGGGAATATCACATCAGAAATCAACAAGGCAAAAAAACAATCTTCTTGGCGAAACGACAACTCAAATAGATAAGGCTAAAGAAGAAATAGACGACATTACAGGACCTGTAAAACGTCAAATGTAATGGGCACCTCTAATAATTCCACTAACCTCCCCGAATTTTAGTCGCTCCGAGATAGCGCCGAAATGAGGCAATAACGACAACCCCAATAAATGACAGTCACCCGACGAAACCACCCCGCCAACCTGGATGTGTGACGTAGAAGAACGCGCCGCGCTGATGTTCAAGTTGCTGGCGCTCCAGCAACTGCACAACCTGTCAGACGATAAGGATCAAATACCAGATACGGAACCGCTTCAGTTTCATGCGTTTTTAGGGCTTGCAACTGGAATACCGGATACCGGATGCCAGCAACAAGTGAGCGGCGTATGCTGACAGCCCGTACCGGCCTGAAGCCCAAGAACAGCGCCTAACCGCCGACGCACAGATAGCGTCCAACCGTACCAAACCCAAAGTGCGCGCCCACATCGAACCTATATTTGACGCCCAAGCGCACATGGGCTGGCATATTGTGCGCACGTCGACCTGCAGCGTGCCAAGGTGAAGATTGGCCTGATGTTTGTGGCCTACAACATGATGCGCCTAGTGCAGCTAATTAAGCGCGGCGAGGCCAGGCAACCGAACTTTGAGGTACAACCACAGGGAAGCTGCGCTTGTTGGGGCATAACAAGGGGCAAATTCGTTAGTAAAGAGGGCGTTGCAAGCCGGGCTGGCCTCAATGTGGAAACAATTCAAATAATTTCAGGGCTTTCGCAGTATGGTAAGTTATATTGCGATAGAGATTCCCTTATAGGGGTTCCCTTTAATTATGCCAAATCAAACCCAGACATTTAGATCGCCTGAAAGATGGGGCATTACTTCCGGTATTTATTGTCCAAGTCTTTGAGATGTTTTAGTTTCTCTCCTATCTTAAGTTCTAGCCCCCGATCCACTGGCTGATAATAACGACATCCGGTTAACCCTTCGGGAAAATAATTCTCTCCGGCTGCGTAGGCTTCCGGTTCATGATGTGCATAGCGGTATTCTTTGCCGTAATCCAGCGATTTCATGAGTTTTGTCGGTGCATTCCTTAAGTGTATTGGCACGGGTAAGCTGCCATGCTCCTTAGCATCGCGCATCGCAGCGTTGTAAGCCATGTAGACAGCGTTACTTTTTGGCGCACAGGCCAAATAAACGACTGCTTGGGCTAAACTCAGTTCGCCTTCCGGGCTACCTAGACGTTCCTGCGCTTCCCAGGCATTGATCGCAATCTGTAAAGCCCTTGGATCGGCGTTGCCAATATCTTCGGATGCCATCCTGACAATTCTTCTGGCCAGATAAGACAAGTCGCAACCGCCATCCATCATCCTGCACAGCCAGTATAACGAGGCATCAGGGGAGCTACCGCGCACGGATTTATGTAAGGCGGATATCTGGTTATAGAATTCTTCGCCCTGATTATCAAAACGCCTGACCCCGCCCGAGAGCACTTCGGTGGCATACGACTCGCTTATCTCCCGTTCGTCATGCGCCAAAGCCAATTCGGCAGCAATTTCGAGGAGATTCAGCAATCGTCTGGCATCGCCATCAGCAGCCTGTGCAAATTGCTGTTTGATAGGTTCAGCCATTATGATATCTAAAGTACCTAGCCCCCTGACAGTATCATTCAGGGCTTGGTTTAAAACTGCCAGTAGATCGTCGGCTACCAAGGAATTAAGCACATAGACGCGGGCCCGTGATAACAAGGCATTGTTTAGCGCAAACGAAGGGTTTTCTGTCGTCGCGCCAACAAAGTAGACCGTGCCGTCCTCCACATGCGGAAGAAAAGCGTCTTGTTGCGATTTATTAAAGCGATGTACTTCATCAACAAACAACACGGTAGGCCTGTGCTCCCCTTTCTGGATTTGTTTGGCTTGTGCGACCGCATCCCTGATGTCTTTAACCCCTGACAGTACCGCAGAAATAGGGATAAACTCTGCGTCGGAATGTTGCGCTATTATTCGTGCCAAGGTGGTTTTTCCTGATCCTGGCGGCCCCCAAAAAATCATGGAATGCAGATGTCCTGATTTAATGGCTTCATACAGGGGTTTGCCCGGTTTTAAGATATGTTGTTGACCGATATACTCGCTCAACTGTCTTGGCCGCATCCTGTCGGCCAGGGGTTTTGTCAGGTCATCAGGCATGGATGCGGGTAATGTCATATAACGTTAAGCTAACCGGTTGGCCAGAGAGCTGTAAAATAACGCGCAATCATCAAGACCAATCCGTGTTGAGCGCAATGTTAGAATGCTATGTTATGCACAGCAGCTAAACCGCACCGGACAAAAATGCCAAACCATGCCCAGAACGCCAACGAAACAAAGGGCTCGCGACTTGCACTGACTTGGTATTGGAAGATTTCCTGGATAGTTCTCAAAATATAGCATGATTAACTTATCGGTATAAACCGACATGAGAATCCAAGTACACCTAATAATATCAGCATTGATAATTTAATATAGTTTCTTACATTCATCGCATAAGTGCAATTGTTAACTATCGGACTTGAAGAAGGCTAGCTGCTATAGTTTTCCGTTTTTTCAATCCGACCAAAGATGAGAAAGCACATGAGAAGCTATAAACAGCTAAGTTGTAAGAAATCTCAGGGTTGTTTATAGATGGGTTGATTAAAATAAGCGGTAAGTATTTCATAAGGGGTGGCGTTATCCAAACCCTTATGGGGTTTGGCCGTGTTGTCGGAGTTAATGAAGCGCATCAGCTCGA
>NZ_JBKKBJ010000124.1:0-21488 GCF_046714055.1 Methyloglobulus sp.
TGCTTCCCTTTGACTATGCCATCTTTGGTGCCATCTGTTGAGCCACATTTGGGACAATTCATGGTGCATTTGCTCCATATTAAAAAACACCAATCATACCATTATCTATACTAAGTTAACAATGCCAGAATATGGTTGAATACAAAAGGGAGGGCATAGACTTTTTGGTTGTATTTGATGGAGATAATTTTATAGAGCCATGGGTAGAATCCAAAAAATCAGGCTCTTTGACGAAATGGAACTGGAACAGAACATCAGATTATTCAGCAGAATATAAACAAATAAAGTTTATTCCCGACAGCGATCAAGAGGATTATTCAGAGCTAGAAAACGGTACATTCGCAGAAAAGTTAGTAAATGCTGTCAAGGTGATACCAAAAACAGCCTAACATTGTGCTCAACTGGTGCGCAGATATGAGGCTGCTTCACAATTTTCAGCTTTTGCGAGCCGCGTGCCCGGTTAGCTTTTTTAATTTAATTCTCCAGGAGCAGAACCATGAATTTAGACGCATTAAAATATATTCTTAATAATCGTATCGAGTTAATAGAAGAAATCGTGGCCGGAACCCAATATGATTCCTCGGCCACTATTGGCGTGGCAAATTTTCTTCTTGCAAATGAAGGGAATCTGGAGCTGCTCTCACAGGCACAGAAATATCACTACAAAGAATTTATTAAGCCGTTTATCGAATCAGCAACATGTGATGGTGTGTTTGGTAATGGAACCTGCACTGGTAACGGCTATATTGACGATGAGTCGCTGATTGCTTGTTACATTGAAGATGAATTTTTGTGTCAGCATTGCCGATATGACGCTGAACGAATTACGGTGGACTGACCCATTCCGTAAGGCAAGATCACCGATAGGCAATTAACCATAGCTTCTTGTGTTGTGGCGTTTTGCTAGCGAGACTGTGAAAGTATTATTTCACCATCCGCGTGGTATAATGTACTCCATTGATAAATATAATGAATTGTATATAGACATGACATCACGCCGCTACAAACCTGTTTCGAACAGGCAGCAAATCAGCTTACTGCCGCCCAGCCTAGAAGACCATGTCCATGAGACTAACCCAGTGCGCGCCATTGATGCCTACGTAGAGACATTGGGTTTAGCCAAACAGGGCTTTCAAAATGGCCAGGGCGGCGTTTGTGCGGGACAACCGGCCTATCCGCCTGAAGCCCCGCCCAAGCTGTACCTTTATGGCTACATCAACAAGGTCCGCAGCCGCCGCAGGCTGGAAAGCGAAACCTATCGCAACCCGGAAGCCGTCTGGTTGGTCGAAGCCCTTCGCCCCAGCTACAAAACCATTGCCAACTTTCGCAAGGATAACGGCCAAGCGCTGACGGCCACGAACCGTGGTTTCGTGTTGCTGTGCAAGGAACTGCAACTCTTTGGCGGTGAAACACTGGGTATCGACGGCAGTTTTTTCAAGGCCGATGCCAACAAAGACAGCATCTACACCGAAGACAAACTGCGTAAGCAACTGGAGCGGCTGGGGCAAAAAACCAAGGCCTATCAGGAACGACTGGCCCTCCAGGATGAAGCCGACAACCAAGCCGGGCTTGGCAGCTTGGTTGAAGACAGCCAACTGAATGAAAAAATAACCGCCTTAAAAGAAAAACAAGCGGTTAAGGAAGCCTTGCAAAAACGCCGGCACGACAGCGAAGCCAAACAACTCCCCACCGTCGATCCCGATGCCCGCCCGCTCAGTAAACGCGGGCAAACTCTTGCTGGTTATAATGTCCAGGTTGCCGTTGACGCCAAACACAAGCTCATTGTTGCCGAAGCCGTGGCCCAAGACGGCAATGACAGCCAGCAACTGATGCCCATGGTTGACAAAGCCCAGGCCATCCTGGCATCAGGGAATTTAACCGTATTGGCCGACAGCGGCTATTATGAAGGCAACCAAATCAAGCAATGCGAAGACCAACACATCATCGCTTATGTGGCGATCCCCGACCGGTCCGACGCCAAGACACAAGGCCGCCATACCCGGGGTCAGTTTAGTTTTAATGTGGACAATGGCACTTATGCTTGCCCACAGGGCAAGCCGCCCGTCCGCTATGGCGCACCCCACCAGATAAACAACAAAACCTATGCCCGTTACAAAAGCAAAGTCTCGGCGTGCAAGCGCTGCCCGGTACGCAGCCAGTGTCTGACAGACAAAGCCACCAGCAAACAACTGATGCGCCGGGAACATGAAGACGTTGCCGAACGCCACCAAGCCCGCATGCACAACAGCAAGGGCATAATGCGAAAGCGCGGCGCACTGGTTGGGCATCCTTTTGGCACCTTAAAGCGCAGGGCCGGGCGGGATCATTTTTTGATGCGCGGACTCAAAAAATCAACAGGCGAATTCAGCCTGATGGTGCTGGGCTGTAACTTCACGCGCGTACTGAATATTCTTGGCATGGGTACGCCCAAGGACTATTGCGCCCAACGTGGTAAAAATAAGGCAGTCATCCTTGGCTATGCCTGATATGGCGGCACTAGTCACGCGTAGTTTGTTGCTAAAAGCTAAACTGTTCCCCCTAGGGGTCAAAAAATACCGGAAGCAGCTATTGAGGGAGAGTCGGCATTTTGAATTCTTTCATAGTCTCTATCGCGAAATCTCTCTTCGAGCTTTTCTATCCAAAATAAAGGAATCGGCAAAATAACATCTCATGAACTGGCTAAAAAACTGGATATTAGGTAATGAAGCATCCGCAAAAAAGACAACTTTACAGTCACCTAAAGATGACCCGCAAGCTCGTTATTTGCGCGATACCTTGGCTTTTGCCAAGCAACAACGCAAAGAGTTGCGCTATAAACAGAATGAACATGAACATTGGCAGCAGCACTATGGATCGCTGCACGTTGATGAGCTAAGAAAGCTTAATGGCACAGAATTTGAGAATTACCTTGCCGAATTATTTAAACGCCAAGATTATCTAGTAGAAATGACGCCATTAACCGGCGACTATGGCGCAGACCTGATCCTGCATAAAGACCAGCAGCGCATAGCCGTGCAGGCCAAATGCTACACCGGCAGCGTCGGCGTAACCGCCGTGCAAGAAGCGTTATCCGGCATGGCTTATTATCGCTGTCACAGTGCCTGGGTCGTCACCACCGGAAACTACACCACCAATGCAGTCGAACTCGCCACACAATCCAAGGTGCGCCTGTTTGGCCGCAATGAACTCGGCAAACTCATCTTGCAGATGCAAAACCAAACATCAAACCGATATGGCTGATCAACTACCGATTATTACCGGCACCCGTGCCGTCAATGTCACTGCAACAGCATCAACCAGTCTCATCGGTCGTGGATTAAGCGCTATTCAGCGTAAGGAAACCGGCATTGCGCGGACTGAACTGGATGCACGCTATCGGCAGGCTCGGGATATTTATAATCGAATAACCTATTACGGCAGGGAAAAGCGTTTTAACGCTGATTTACTACCAAAACCAGGCGAACTGGTTGAAGACGAACAGTTGCTTCAATTGCAGCCTTTTTTTGTCATGGTTCAACAACTGGCAGATGTTTTTACTATGCTTCAGCAGTTAGCTGATATGGGTTATGGTAAAGCCTATTTTCCACTTGCAGGCATATACCAGGGTGGACAAGGAATAAGCCAAAATATCGAAAATGCCGATTATTACAGTCGCATGGCGTTCGACTGGTGTTTTGCTAATCAAGCATTGAACGATCCAGAAATATGGAGGGATTTAGGCTCAATTTACTATCACGGAGATGGCGTAGAGCAAGATTATAAACAAGCAGCCTTCTGGTTCTGCAAGGCTGCCGAACAAGGTAATGCGGCAGCGCACAGTTATTTAGGCTTTATGTATGACACCGGACGCGGCGTAGAGCAAGACGATGAACAAGCTGTATTTTGGCGGCGCAAGGCCGCCGAACAAGGTCATGCGACAGCGCAATTAAAATCAGGTATATTGTACTTCAACGGTCGTGGCGTAGATCAAGACGACGAACAAGCCGTATTCTGGTTTCGCAAGGCCGCCGAACAAGGTAATGCGGCAGCGCAATACGATTTAGGCTTTATGTATGACACCGGACGCGGCGTAGAGCAAGACGATGAACAAGCCGTATTCTGGTGGCGCAAGGCCGCCGAACAAGGTCATGCGGAGGCACAAAATAATTTAGGAATGAGGTACTGCAACGGTCTTGGCGTAGAGCAGGACGACAAACAAGCTGTGTTCTGGTGTCGCAAGGCCGCCGAACAAGGTCATGCGGAGGCACAAAATAATTTAGGAATGAGGTACTGCAACGGTCTTGGCGTAGAGCAGGACGACAAACAAGCCGTGTTCTGGTGTCGCAAGGCCGCTGAACAAGGTGATGTGACAGCTCTAGAAAAACTTACGGAATTCGGTATTAACTGGAAGGATACATAATGCTCCCCGAAGAACAAGAACTCAACCGCCTGGAAAGTGAACAAGCAACGCTGGAAGATCAGGTTGCCACCGCTGAATTGACCCTTGAAACCCTCAAGGCTGAAACCGCACAGTTTCAATATCACTACCATCAAATAGTTGGGCGGCTTTTTGCGGAGCTGGATAAGTTGGTTGCACAAATCGCCTGGGCAGAAGCCGGACTAGACCCGGACAATACCGAAGCGCAAGCACAGGCCGAAGCCGCCGAACAGCAGGCGCAAAAATCCGCCGAAGAAGCCGGTGTAACAGAGAAACAAGCGCCACCCCCACGGGAAATAACACCGGAAATAAAGCGAGCTTTCCGGCAGGCGGCCAAGCTGATGCATCCGGATCGAGCCACCACTCATGCCGAGCGCGAACGCCGTACTGCGGTAATGGCGCAGGTCAATGTCGCCTATGCGAATGGCGACCGGACAGCTATCGAAAAACTGATGATTGAATTCGGCCAAGACCCAGAAGCCATTATCGGCGGAGATGTTGCTGCGCGTCTGGTTAAAACGATTCGCCGCATCGCCCAATTACGCCGCCGAATAGCTGAAGCCCAACAAGAAATTGCCATCCAGAAAGCCCAAGAATTGCACGAGTTAATGATCACTGTCACCGAAGCCAAAGAGTTGGGTGGTGACCCTTTAGGCGATTTGGCGAAACAAATCATGCAGCAAATTTCTGAACGGAAAATTGAACTGGAAACAATTCGGCAACGGAGGGTTGCGGATGTCAATTTGTAACCGTAGTGAGAGGATAATTAAACGTTGTGCAGAAACGGAGTACTTGAGATGGGAAAGTCAGTAGGCCCACTAGATCATGGGGATGTTTCAATTTCACCTACGTATCGCAAAAAACATTGGCAGCAAGCACATGAAAACAATGACTGGGATACGATGGTGGCGATATTCCAGGACAGAATAGAAGGTAGGTTTCTCAAGCCAGTAAGACTAATTGCGAAGGATGATGATATTGGTGAGTTTTCAGGGTTTTCTATACTGGCGTTGGATTGCCTAATCATAGAAACATTGTATCAATTCTATTCCGGTCTTGATGAAACTGAAGGAGAGCACAAGAAGGCTTTCTGGAATTTCTTTAAGAGCAGTGAATTCTTTAAAGACCATTTTTCTAGGAAAAAAGCATTTACTTTTTACAGCCACTATCGCTGCGGAATAGTGCACCAGGCGCAAACGAAGGGAAAGTCGGTAGTACGAAAAGATCAAAGTGGAATGATACAATCCGTTGAAAATGACATTTCCAAAGGCCTGATTGTGGATAGACGTTTATTTCATAAGGCATTAGAGCAAGAAATCTCCTCCTATATGGATAAGCTAAAAAAAGGAGGCAATGAAAATTCCGATTTGAGAAACAACTTTCTCAAGAAGATGAACATTATTTGTGGTATCCCAGAATAGTATTAAAAAAGCAAATCTAGCCGACTAATTTAAATGTTATCTTATTGCAAAATAAGTCGCCACCGACCGGTTTGGGTCGTTTTTTAGCAGTCAGACGGCCTCTCAAATTAATAATTGCCTGCGGCTGGTTTGCCATAATTATGCGTGCCTGTTTTGACTGGAATACTCAAGTTCCTGAAACAACTTGAGTGCGTTTCATTAAAACAATTACCACTTGCTGAGAACTTGTCGAACCGCTAACACCTTGTCTTTATTGGACTTCGACAATCAGGAACTGACATTTTCAAAAACCACTACAGTTTTGTTATTGACTAAATAGAGCGGGTTATTAACCGGGTTTTGGTCTTGCGGAGATAAAATATCCTGAAATGATGGTAGTGACGTATCTAAAGCCAGGCGCCACTCTTTGCCGCTGATTACTGGCAGTCCTAACGTTGCAGTTTCATCTGACATATTCATTACGATATGCAAATCAGGCTCATGGACTACACTACCAGCCAGGGTAAAAGCCAATATCCTGGTGTCAGGGTCATTCCATTGTGGATTATTGGGCTGGATGCCGTGCCAGGAAATGTCAGCCATGTTTTTTCCTTCGATGGATTTACCCGTCAAAAACCGTCGGCGCATGATCGATGGGTGCCTTTTTCGCAGCGCTATCATTTGTTGGACAAAACGCAGCATATCGGCATTTTGCGCGGCTAACTCCCAGTCCAGCCAGGTTAATTCATTATCCTGGCAATAGGCATTGTTATTTCCATTTTGACTATTCAAAAATTCATCACCGGCGAGTAACATGGGAACTCCCTGACTAAGCAGTAAAATAGCAAAAACATTTTTTGCCTGTTTTCTACGCAGTTGCAAAATGTCCGGGTTTTCCGTTTCCCCTTCTATTCCGCAATTGAAACTATAACTGTCATTACACCCATCCCGATTATTTTCGCCATTGGCAGCATTATGTTTTTCGTTGTAACTGAACAAATCATGCAAGGTAAAGCCGTCATGGCAGGTTACAAAGTTAATACTGCTAATAGGCAAGCGCCCCTGATGTTCATAGAGATCACTACTGCCACAGAGTCGGGTTGCTAACTCCGGGATCAGGCCTTTGTCACCACGCACAAAACGGCGGATAATATCCCGATACCTGCCATTCCATTCGGCCCACCGATAGCCGGGGAAACTACCTACCTGATACAGTCCTGCCGCATCCCACGCCTCGGCAATCAGTTTGGTTTTGACCAGTTGTTCAGAAAGTTCGATACCCCACAACACAGGGGGATCCTCAAGAACTTCGCCATCCTCCCCTCTGGCCATAGCACTGGCCAAATCAAAGCGGAAGCCATCGACATGCATTTCCCTCACCCAGTATTCCAGGCAACTGATAATGAAACGGGCCACTAAAGGGTGATTGGCATTTACCGTGTTTCCGCAGCCGGTATAGTCGAGAAAAATGCTTTTATCATATTTGTCATGGTGATAGAAAGTTTTCCCGCCTATCCCTTTAAAATTAATAACAGGCCCTTGTGCGCCGGACTCTGCGGTATGATTGAAAACAACATCCATAATGATGCCAATTCCAGCCCTATGCAGTGCTTTTACCAAGTCGCGAAATTCCTGTAGATGGGTTCCTTGTTCGGGGGTCACACAATAACCAGGATGTGGGCTGAAAAAACTATGCGTACTGTAACCCCAGTAGTTTTTTAACCCAAGATCAGCGGTATTCGGGGGGACATCCTGTTCATCGAAAGCCATGACCGGCAATAACTCAACATGGGTAATTCCCAATTGTTGAAGATAAGGAATTTTTTCATTTAAGCCTGAAAAAGTACCTGGACTGGTCACCTTTGAAGAGGCGTGGCGAGTAAAGCCACCCACATGCAATTCGTAAATAATAGATTTTTCGCTACTGATACGCAGCGGTATGTCACCTTCCCAGTCATAATGTTCATCCACTACACAACAACGCATGGAGGTTAGGCTGTTATCGCCCGGCACACAGGCCGCTTTACGGCTCCAATGCTTCTGGCTGACCACGCGCGCCCAAGGGTCTATGAGCTGCTTATCCTTGTCAAAACTGAAGCCAAGTTCGCGGGTTAGATTGGGGGCATCAATGCGCCAGGTGTACCAGGTACCTACTGGCAACCCAACAATATAAACATGCCAGTAGAAAAACGTCCGGTTTATTTCCTTCTGCAAAGGTATTATGCGAAAGGGTTCCTCATTTTCTGCAGTTTCGTAAAGTAAAAGTTCTACATGGGTGGCATAACGGCTGAAAATGGAAAAATTAACCCCTCCACTATTATGCTTACAGCCAGTAGGATAGTGATTTCCCGGTTTTAATTTGTATTCGTTTTTCTGCATAACTTCATCTGGTTTTTGGTCAATAAAATCTGCAACCCAGCTTAAATCTAGGGTTGTGGAATTGACTAACGACTCTGGCTTAATTTTGGTAAACTTAACTGGATTACCATTCTACTACGCTGAGGCCCTTTAAGTGAAAAAGCATTCTAAAAATCCTCTTGACTCTGATGCTAAAAAAAGCATCGAGGCAAACCTGCTTCAACCTGATCCTATATACGGCATAAAAGAACTCAACCTTGAATCAGGTTCTAAAAAAAGCCTAAAGACCAGCACCCTTGAACCTGATCCTATAAAAAAAACACAGCCCAGCAGGCCCGATGCTCAAAAAATCAAAAAAAAACCTCTGCTCGACCCTGATTCTACAAAAATCGCAGAGGCCAAGCACCATGACCCTTTTTCGGTGTTGAGCCGACATCTAAAGGATAATCAAGACCAAATTAAGGTTTACCTGCCGCACGCAGAAACAGTTAAGCTCAGCCATAATAACACGGTTTTTCAACGCATTACGGGTACGGATTTTTTTGAGGCTTGTTTTGAAAAGGGGACTGGAAAGGAGCTATTGCCCGAGCATTACCAATTGTCCTGGACTGATAAAAGTGGCAACACCCACCTAGACTATGACCCTTACGATTTCCCCGTGCAATTGCCGGAATTTGACCGGCACCTGTTCGGCGAAGGCAAACATTGGCATGTTTATCAAAAACTGGGCGGGCATCTCCATAGTGCAGACGGGATCAAAGGCGTCCTGTTTACTGTCTGGGCGCCCAGTGCCGGGCGCGTCAGTGTGGTGGGTGACTTTAACCATTGGGATGGCAGGTGTCATCCTATGCGTAGCCTGGGCGGTGGCGGCATCTGGGAGTTGTTTGTTCCGGGATTAACGGAAGGTTGCCTGTATAAATTCGAAATCCTGAACCGACACAGCAACGAAGTGCTGCTGAAAACAGACCCCTACGGGCAACAGTTTGAGTTTCGCCCCAACACCTCATCCATCGTTGTCAAGGAAAATAATTACGAATGGTTAGACCATCAATGGCTTACCGAACGTACCAACCGCAACTGGCTACATGAACCGATGTCCATTTATGAAATCCATCTGGGTTCATGGCGACGCGATAAGCTCGGCAATTTCCTCAATTACCGGGCTATGGCGAACCAGTTGGTCGAATACGTAAAGCGGCTGGGTTTCACGCATATCGAACTGCTGCCCATTACCGAGCACCCGCTGGATGCCTCCTGGGGTTACCAGACCACGGGTTATTTTGCGCCCACCAGCCGCTATGGGTCTCCCGATGATTTTCGGTATTTTGTCGATACCTTCCATCAGAACGGTATCGGCATCATCCTGGATTGGGTGCCCGCACATTTTCCCAAAGATGCCTTTGCGCTGGCCCGTTTTGACGGCAGCGCCTTGTATGAGCACGAAGACCCGCGCAAAGGCGAACACCGCGACTGGGGGACGCTGATCTACAATTATGGCCGAAACGAGGTCAAAAACTTTTTGCTGGCGAGCGCCATATTTTGGCTGGAAGAGTTCCATCTCGATGGCTTGCGGGTCGATGCGGTTGCCTCCATGCTGTACCTGGATTATTCGCGCCAGGACGGGGATTGGATAGCTAACCAATATGGTGGCAATGAAAACCTGGAAGCGATAGATTTTCTACGCGAACTGAATGCGGTCACCCACGACCAGCACCCTGGCACGGTTATTATGGCGGAAGAATCCACTTCCTGGCCGCAAGTGACCCGTCCAACCTGGACTGGTGGTTTGGGCTTTTCAATGAAATGGAATATGGGTTGGATGCATGACGTGCTGGCTTATATGAGCCAGGAACCTGTGCATCGCAAGTACCATCATGATCAGCTCACGTTCGGGATGCTCTATGCGTTTTCAGAAAACTTTGCTTTGCCCTTTTCCCATGACGAGGTTGTCCACGGTAAAGGTTCCTTGCTGAATAAAATGCCCGGTGATGAATGGCAACGGTTTGCCAATTTACGGCTTTTATTTACCTTTATGTTTACCTATCCGGGCAAGAAACTACTGTTTATGGGTATTGAGTTCGGTCAGGGAACCGAATGGAATGTCAACAAGGCACTGGACTGGTACGTGCTGGATTATCCGCATCATCGTGGTGTCCAAACGCTGGTAAAGGATTTAAACCACCTTTATAAAGAGCATCCCGCCCTTCATTATTATGATTTTGACCACCACGGTTTTGAATGGATCGATTGCCATGATGTGCAACAATCCATCATTAGTTACCGGCGCAAAAGCGAACATGAGGATTTATGTATCGTGCTTAATTTTACGCCCGTCCCCCGCGAGCGTTATCGCATCGGCGTGCCTAATGCGGGTGTTTATACCGAGATATTCAATTCTGATTCAAAATATTACGATGGCGGTAATATCGGCAATGGCGCTGTGCTGTCAGAGCCTGTCCACTGGATGAATCACGCGCATTCGGTTTGCCTTACTTTGCCGCCTTTGGGGGCGGTCATACTGAAACTATAAAAAGACCTGAAAATCCGAAGGACGCCATTAGCGGAGGATTTTCTGCCAATCCAAGAAAATGATCGCCAAGAATCATATATGAAAAAAATATTGTTTGTCACCAGCGAAGCGCACCCCCTGATAAAAACGGGAGGGCTTGCCGATGTATCGGGCAGCCTGCCCAAAGCTCTGGCCGAACTGTCCCAGGACGTGCGCTTGATTATGCCGAAATACCAAGCCATCAAGACCTACGGGGACGTGCGATTCCTGTGTTCCCTACGTGTAGATAACCGGAATGTGAATCTTCTTGAAACCCAAATGCCGGACAGTCAGGTTACCGTCTGGCTGGTCGATTACCCTGAGTTCTTTAATCGTCCAGGCAATCCGTATTTAGACGGACAAGGGGATCCTTGGCCGGATAATGCCGACCGTTTCGCCCTGTTTTGCCGTATTGCCGTTGAAGTGGCTATGGACAGGGCCTATCTGGATTGGCAGCCCGATATTGTCCATTGTAACGATTGGCAAAGCGGCTTGGTGCCCGCCCTGTTGTCACTTGAACCACATGGGCCGTTCAGCGTGTTCACCATCCATAATCTGGCTTATCAGGGCTTATTCCCCGCAGAAAGCACCCAAGGATTAAACTTGCCCGGCCAGTTGTGGGCCCCGGAAGGGCTGGAATTCCATGACATGTTGTCCTTCATCAAAGGCGGGCTGGTTTATGCCGACCACATCACGACCGTCAGCCCGACCTACGCCTTGGAAATCCAGACGCCAACGTTTGCTTATGGTTTAGAGGGACTACTCAGGCACAGAAAAGATAATTTGAGTGGCATACTCAACGGCATTGATCTTGAGGCCTGGAATCCTGAAACCGATCCCTTAATTCCCCAGCATTACCGCGCCAAATCGTTGCTTGACAAGCAACATAACAAGTCTGAATTACAGCGCAGGTTTGCTTTGCCGATTAACGGACGTGTCCCGTTGTTTGGGTCGATCGGACGCTTGGTGGAACAAAAAGGCATTGACCTGATTATCGATTGCCTACCCGATTTGATGTCCATGCCTATGCAGTTTGTGTTGCTGGGTGCGGGCGATAAGGCTTATGAGCAACGCTTGCAGAACCTAGCGCACGTTTATCCTGACAAAATGGCTGTCATACTGGGTTATGACGAGCCGCTGGCGCATTTGATCGAGGCGGGTTCGGACGTTTTCCTCATGCCGTCGCGGTTTGAACCGTGTGGACTGAACCAGATGTACAGCCAACGCTATGGCACGTTGCCGATAGTCAGGAAAACGGGGGGGCTGGCCGATACGGTGGTCGATGCTTTGCCTGAAACCATCACTAACAAAACTGCCACGGGATTTGTCTTTAACGAAGCCAGCGCCAGTTCCTTGTTGGAAGCGGTCAAACGGGCCATGATATTATATAGCGACCAGAAGACTTGGGCAAAAATCCAGGCCAATGCCATGAACAAAGATTTTTCCTGGCGGCATAGTGCTGAAGAGTACTTGGTGCTTTATCGGAGTTTATAACCAATAATACGGTTGGAGGTGTACTTTGAAAAAACAAGTATCAGCGTTGCTACTTTTGGTTTTTATGATCCCGACCATAACCCAGGCAGAATCCGTTGTCGAAGTCATTTCCGTCTTCAATCGTCCAGCATCCGAAATCCAGCCCTTACTCATGCCCTTACTGGAATACACCGACCAAATCGTCGCGAATGGTGATTCACTCATCGTAAAAACTACGCCTGAGCGTTTGCAAACCATCACCAAACTTATCCGCAATCTGGATATCCCGCTGAATAACTTACTGATTACCGTTATCCAAAGCCGCGATACCACTGCCGCACAACTAAATGCTGGCATCGGTTTCGGCATCAATATCCGTCCACAGAACCCTGCCGATAGCAGTGGGCGTGTGAGCGGTTATTACAACCAATCCCAAGGCCAAAATAACAATCAAAATACCCAAACCATCAGGGTGCTGGAAGGCGTTCCTGCTCAAATAAAGGCGGGTAATATTGTTCCGATAAGGAACTACCAAATCTACCGTGACGGCTACGGTTACCCCTACGAGAACAGGTCTACCCTATTGGTCGAAGCCACCACTGGCTTTGCGGTAACGCCAAGGCTGGTTGGGCAGCAAGTCCTCCTGGACGTGTCGCCCTGGTCGGATAATATCAATGCCCAAGGGCAGTTCCAGACGCAAGAAGCCAATACGTCAATCAGGGCTAATCTGGGTGAATGGGTGGATTTAGGTGGCGTTGACGAAAGCACTCAAAGCAGCGGCAATACCCCGTTTGGCTATAACCGCCGATCCGGGCAAAACAACCTGCATATTTTAGTGAAAGTGGATCGGGTAAATTAGGGGCGAATCAATTAAAGGAATCTCTTATTAAGTCCTTCGACAGACTCAGGATGAACGGTAGCGTGTTGATTACGTTCGTGGTGGGCTTGTCGAACCATGAGCAGAATCAACTTGTTCAGAGCTTCCTTAAAGGAACTATCATAAATAAAATTGGTTACAACAAAGTTCTGATACCTGTGCGGCAAAGGGCTAATCAACGTTGATGGTGTATTAAATCCAGCACGGTAGGAGGTAACGAAATGAAGCAATTGCACAGAAAAGATTTGTTTAGCTGGTCGGAATTTAATCCTGAGCGTAACCTGGATTTTCACAGTGTGCTTTGGGTACGAGCGGACGGCAATGTGTTAATCGACCCTTTACCCCTATCGGCGCATGACCAAAACCATTTGCGGCAATTGGGTGGTGCACAATTTATAATTGTCACCAACAGCGATCACTGCCGCGATGCTTTTCACATTGCTAAAGTAACGGGCGCTGTTGTGTATGGTCCGGCAGGTGAGCGGGATAGTTTCCCACTCATTTGTGAACATTGGCTGCACGATAACCAGGAAATTGTTCCAGGGCTGGTTGCGTATCAACTGAATGGTTCGAAAACGCCGGGTGAGTTGGCGCTGGTATTGGATCAAAGTACGCTCATTACTGGAGATTTAATCCGCAGTCATGTCGGCGGCGAGTTGAGTATATTACCCGAAGCCAAACTTACCGATGCCGTCCAGGCCAAGCAATCCGTAAAACGAATGGCAAGTTTGCACGGCATTAAAACGGTGTTGGTGGGGGATGGTTGGCCTTTGTTTAATCAAGGCGGGGAAGCCCTTAAGGCTTTGGCAAGCTTATTATAGTAAGCTTGTGCTGAACTTTTGCATACGTTTGGTGCCCCACGGTGGTATTATACGGCATCAAGGCATTGAACTTATTTTTCAACTAATATTAAAGAGAATGGGGTTGTAGTGAAATGGATATGAACATGAATGTAACTAATTTACGTGAAAAATTACGCCGATCACCCAGTAATCAACAGTCGGCGGAACAGGGCGCAGATGAACGGCGCAAGGCAGACCGTAGAGTGATGCCCGTTGAGCCGAGCGGAACCGAAGCTAATGTAATACGAATTTGGTTAACGCCAGGAGAAAGAACATTAATAGAAGACCTTTATCTCTTGGAGGATAAATAATTCTTGTTCGACGGTCGCTAAAGCGACAGTCCATTTTCGTTACTGGTTAGTTTTTTAGCCGCGGGGTTGGCTGATGCCTGAGATCCTCCCCCTTCATTCCGGCAAATTCAAAGAGCAGTTCAAGTTCTTTAGCATCCAATTCGTAGAAGGAATGGGCTTTTAGCCGTTCCGGCAGCACCACAGGCCCATAGCGAACCCGCATCAAGCGGCTAACCACGATATTTTGCGACTCCCATAAGCGCCTGACCAGCCGGTTACGCCCTTCGCTGACGGTAACGTAATACCATTTATTGGCACCTTCGCCAGCGTAGAACCTAATGTCATCAAACTTGGCCTTGCCATCCTCAAGTTCTACGCCTTGTTCTAGCCTTTCAATGACGGCATCGGGAACCTCGCCCAACACACGCACCGCATATTCGCGTTCGACCTGAGTGGACGGGTGCATCAGGCGGTTAGCCAGTTCGCCGTTATTGGTGACCAACAATAATCCCGAGGTATTGATATCGAGACGGCCTACGGCGATCCACCTTGATGCTGTTAAATTCGGC
Organism: Methyloglobulus sp.; assembly: GCF_046714055.1. Lineage (GTDB taxonomy): Bacteria > Pseudomonadota > Gammaproteobacteria > Methylococcales > Methylomonadaceae > Methyloglobulus. Next base: position 14,775 of record NZ_JBKKBJ010000124.1, read on the forward strand.
AATTGGGTAAAGACAACGGGACGGCCTTCAGGATCCCTGCGGGTCACGACTTCCCCGGTGGGTTTGTGATAAAGCAAGACCCGCGTGGGTTGTACGGTAAATTTTTCCCAATGCAAAACACGGTCGTTGATCTGCAAATAGTCTCCCGCCTTGATGTGAGTGCCCAAGGTAACGGCTACGCCATTGAGCTTCAATCGGTCTTCCGCTATCCAACGTTCGATTTCCCTTCTTGAGCCAATACCGCCACGCGCAAGCACTTTTTGGATGCGCTCACCCAGGTCGGCATCAGCGGTGTCGATTTTCCTGGCTGTGGTCGGGTCAGGTGGCTGTGGTTTCGCCGAGCCCTTCGCGGATGTCGGTGTACGCTTGGGTAAATTCGTCTTGCTCGTCGGTGGTTTGTTTTTCACTCTCTTCCTGCACTGTATGTTGCGGGTTATCTAACGACAAATCAAGGTCTTGAATCTCTTGCAAAGTCGGTAGATCGTTTAGGGTGGTGACGTTAAAGTAGTCTAAAAATTGTTTGGTCGTGCCGTATAAACCGGGGCGGCCTGGCGCTTCCTTGTGGGCAACTACCTTGACCCAGTCCCGTTCCAGCAGCGTTTGGATAATGCTGGTGCTGACGCTGACACCGCGAATATCTTCGATGTCACCGCGAGTCACTGGCTGACGGTAAGCGATAATCGCCAAAGTTTCCAGCAAGGCACGGGAATAGCGGGGCGGTTTTTCCTCGAATAAGCGCGATACCCAACGGGACAGTTCCTGCCTAACTTGAAAACGGTAACCGCTGGCGACCCGCTTTAATTCGATGGGTCGATCTCGGTAATCCTCTGTGATGGACTCGATTACCCCCAGTATTTCAACGAGTTCCGGCTGTTCAATTTCCGGGAAGACTTGCTGAATCTGCTTGACCGTCATAGGCCAGTTGGCGGCAAATATGATAGCTTCAACGATGCGTTTTATTTCCATGTTAACGTCCAGGATTTCAACTACTGGGCTCGATTCCACCAAAGCTTGCTGCGGTGGCGGCCCTAACTCGCAACTCTGCGTAAGGCTCGGACTGGAATAAGTCAATGAGACTCTCTTTGCTGAGTTCGAGAATTGCCAGGAACGAGACGACGACCCCTTGTCGTCCTTCTTTTCTGAGGAAAAGTTGCGAAAAAAGGAGACTATCCGCTCCTTTAAGGTTTTCCAAAATGGCTGACATTCTTTCACGGACGGATAACGGTTCCTTGGTAATATGATGGTGGCTGAGTTGGTCAACCCGTTTTAAGACATCCTGAAACGCCAACAGCATTTCTTTTAACTGGATGTTGGGTAATAGTTGCTCGATATTCACTTTGGACACATCTACAACAGCGGCAAATATGTCGCGTTCAAGCCTGGGCAATAAGTCGATCTCTTCGGCAACACTCTTGATGCACTCATACTCCTGGAGCCTGCGGATCAAGGTTGCCCTGGGATCTTCTTCCTCGTCTTCAGATTCCGTTTGCCGAGGCAGTAGCATCCTGGACTTTATTTCGGCCAACAATGCCGCCATCACCAGGTACTCTGCGGCTAGCTCCATTTTGAGACCGCCCATGACCTGAATATAAGCAATGTACTGGTGGGTAATCTGGGCAATCGGTATGTTGATAATGTCGAGATTTTGTCGTCTTATCAGATACAGCAATAAATCCAGCGGCCCTTCAAACAGCTCAAGGAACACCTCCAGGGCATCAGGCGGTATATACAAATCTTCCGGTAGCTGGTTGAACGGCGTCCCATTGACGATGGCATACGCTTGCGGTGCAACGGGCCGTTCAGTGGTGCTTTCAAGCATATTCATTGCATTATTCCCAAAAATAAGTCAATGACTGAAAATTCACAAGAATTCAATTCATCCCTGCAATCGAAAAAAACAGGTTTTGGGCAAAGTACATGGGATAAGCAAGGATGGCATTCAAGACTTTGGTGTACAGCAATATCAGCAAAATGATAAACCCATAGCGCTCGAGTTGGTTATATTGCCAAGCCCATCGGTGCGGCAGGATGCCAGTCAAGACGCGGCTGCCGTCTAAAGGCGGTATGGGTAGCAAGTTGATTAATGCCAACACGAGGTTAATTGAAATACCGGCAATGCCTGTGTAAATGAGCGGTAAAGAGACGTTTTCTGCACTTGCACCTATCGTTACGCCTATGCGGGCGAGCAATGCCCAACCGAGCGCCATTAACAGGTTTGAAACAGGCCCCGCCAAGGCAACCATCGCCATGTCATGACGGGGCTTTTTGAAATTACTGGCATCGACGGGTACGGGTTTGGCCCAGCCAAAAATAAATCCGGTTCCCGTCAGCAGTAATAGCCCAGGGATAATAATGGTGCCTAGCCAGTCGATATGTTTGATAGGGTTTATGGTTAAACGACCCAATAGTGCGGCGGTGTTGTCGCCGTATTTTTTTGCAACCCAACCGTGCGCCGCTTCATGTACGGTAATGGCAAATATCACCGGTAATATCCAGACGGCTATTTTCTGTACTATTGTTAATTTGTCCATTATCTCGTGATACCTGTTAATCCAGCATAGGCGCTAGGCCTTTGCCGTGCCTGACGATTTCGGGGTCGTGATCGGGAAACGCGATGATGGTGGTTTCTTCGCACAGTATCATGCCGGCATCTATGACCAAATCCAGTTCATGTTCCAGCCGCTCCCGGATTTCGTAAGGATCGGCCAAACCCTCATCGTTTCCAGGCAGCATCAATGTTGAGCTAAATAAGGGTTCTTGCAACTCCTTAACCAGCAATTGCGCGACGGGATGGCCGGGAATACGGATACCTATAGTTTTTTTCTTGGGGTGTTGCAGCCGTCGCGGCACTTCACGGGTTGCATCCAGGATAAAGGTGAACGGCCCTGGCGTTAAGGCCTTGATCAGGCGATGGGCATTATTGCCCATTTTGGTAAACATGGAAACCTGGGTCAGATCTTTACACACCAAAGTAAAATCGTGTTTGTCGTCCAGTTGCCTGATACGGCGTATCCTGTCCAGCGCCTGTTTATCGCCGATGTGACAGGCAAGCGCGTAAGAAACGTCAGTCGGATATACAATAACCCCGCCGTTCTGGATAATTTCCACGGCACGATGAATTAAGCGTAATTGCGGATTTTCAGGGTGTATTGCAAAAAACTGGGCCATTCAAAGTGACAGAATTACGAAATTGAGCGCGATTATACCTCACATCCATGTGTCCAGGTTATGCGAATGCAATCGTACTGCGGCTGGTCGAGCGTTGTAGGTTGTGAAAATAGTGCGCTTTAGCATAAATCAAAGATAACCACGAAGAACACATAGAACACGAAGATTTCAATAGCTTGAATTCATAGAATTATTCTCTTCGTGTTCTCCGTGGTTAATGATTTTTAGCCTGATTTGTATAATACTTTCAAAGTCGCGTGTCTATCAACGTAAAAACCTACCACCGCTGATGTCAATTAAAGCACCATTAATATGCGAGGACATATCGCTGACCAGGAACAGCACAGAACTGGCGACTTCCTCAGCCATCGTATTTCGTCCCAGCGGGGTTTGTTTGCGGTAGTTTTCCAGCATTTCAGGCGTCGAATGGATTTCATGGTGCTGGGTTTCCACCGTACCCGGCATCACCGAGTTGGTGCGTATTTCGGGAGCCAGTTCTTTCGCCAGCGTGTGGGTGAACACCATTAAACCGCCTTTAGGTGCGGCGTAAGCCCCGGCACCATTGGCACCGCCCGTTTGTACGGATAAGGACAGCAAGTTGACGATGCGCCCACTCCCGGTTGCCCTAAGATGCGGGATTGCGCGTTTGGTCACCAAAAACGCGCTGGTCAGGTTGATGTCCAGCGATTTCTGCCAATTGGCTAAGGTGGTTTCTTCAATTTTGGCACGTTTGACCAAGCCGCCGCTGTTATTCACCAGAATGTCCAGCCGCCCAGTTTCGGCAACCATCTTATCCACCACCGCATTGGCCTGTGCCTCGTCAGTCAGGTCGGCGGGCAGCAGCAATGCCTTGATATTTTTTGCCGCCAATTCCGCATAGAGGCTTTCGGCAGCTTCCTTGCTGCTGTGGTAGTTAAGGCCAATAAACGCGCCAGCTTGACCTAATGCCAACGCACAAGCCCGGCCTATGCCTACGGCTGCGCCACTAATCAGGGCGACTTTGCCCGTTAAATCCAATGTCTGTTCAGGTATCATGTTGATACTCCCCTAAAAAACTTAAGACAGTGTTTCACCCGCAAAATTGAGTTCTATCTTGATGCCGACAGGGTCATACAAAAATATCTGCGTCATTTCCCTATCGGCCAAAGACCTTTGTTCAAGAGTGTATTTGATGTCTTTTTTGCTAAAGTCACTCATGAACTCAGCCAAACCCGTACACGCGAATGCTACGTGGTTAAAATGGATTTTATCGGATTCATCCATCCATTCTTCGGTGACGGACAAATGGATCACCGCCTTATTATCCGCATATAACCACGCGCCATCCCGTTTGGATACTGCCCGAAATCCCGGTTTTAAGCCCAGCACATCCTCATAGAACGCCTTAACCTTAGGCAGTTGTTCCGCTGTAACTTCAATGTTGATGTGATTTATTCCTGCGACTGCCATAATATCCCTAAGTATTAATGTGTTGCCTGTGATGTAGCGGTCTACTTTAATATAATCACCTTATTAAGGGATTGTATCGCAATAACGGCTCAAAGCTGTAATTGCCTAACTTTTTCCAGCACTTCCTGGGCGTGGCCTTCTGGCGTTACGCCATAACCTACATCAACCAACACGCCTTGCTTGTCAATGATGAAGGTTGATCTCAGGATAGACATGCTTTTGACGCCATTTTTCTCGCGTTCCCGCCACACGTCGTAGAGTTCGCATAACGCACCTGACGTATCCGCCAATAAATCCACTTTCAGGCCAAATTTATCAATAAAATCAGTATGGCTCCGGCAAGAATCCTTGCTCACTCCGATAACGACCGTATCCAGTTTGGCAAATTCCTCAGCCATCGCGGTAAAATCATTGGCTTCTATGGTGCAGCCTGGGGTGTCGTCTTTGGGGTAGAAGTAGAGGACTACATTCTTTTCACCAGTGTAATCAGCCAGGCTGACCATCTGGTGATTTTGGTTGAACGCCCTGAAATTGGGCGCTGGTTGTTGATTTTCTAACATAAAATCTCCTCAAGTAAAACTTGTTAATTGATTTGTTATGTAAGTACACACTAGCAGTGTCATTGGCATAATAGTGAGCTAGCGGATGAAAGTCCAGCCATAACTTTTACCAATAGGGAACAATTTTTTTAATAATTGTTGATGACGTACCAAATCTTAGTAAATTGCTAACTCTCCCAATTACCTAACCAAAAACACGAGCGTTTATAATCGAGAATGCTAGAATAAATCACTCGGCTTGATTCAAATATGCTTATGAAAACCCAAGAATCATCAGCTATTCACCCTTTACCAATCACTACGGAAGACGATTAATGAATAAAAAAGTCACCAAAGCAGTTTTTCCTGTTGCCGGTTTAGGCACACGCTTTTTACCTGCAACCAAGGCTGTTCCCAAAGAAATGCTGCCGATCGTTGATAAACCCTTGATGCAATATGCCGTGGAAGAAGCGGTCGCCGCCGGCATTGATACCCTGATATTTATTACCGGACGTAGTAAAAATTCGATCATGGATCATTACGATAAGGCGTATGAGCTTGAAAAAGAGCTGGAAGCAAAAAACAAGACCGAAATCCTCAACTTGCTCCGTAGCATCATACCGCCGCACGTGAAGTGTGTTTTCATACGACAACCCGAGGCGTTAGGTCTTGGACACGCCGTTTATTGCGCCCGGCCTGTGGTCGGTGATGAGCCGTTTGCCGTAATCTTGCCGGACGACCTGATTGAAGATGGCGAACGCGGTTGCATGAAGCAAATGGTCGATCTTTACGCTCAAACCCAGTCGTCGATATTGGGCGTGGAAAGGGTTGACCCTTCTGAAACTGACAAATACGGCATCGTACGGACAGGGGAAAGCAAAAACCCCTACGCCCCTATCGAACATATTGTTGAAAAACCGAAACCCGCAGTAGCGCCATCAAATCTTGCTGTGGTAGGCCGCTACATCCTGAATCCTGCCATTTTTGGCAAAATCAAAAATACCGGACGGGGTGCGGGTGGCGAAATTCAGTTAACCGATGCCATTGCCGATTTAATGAAGGACGAGCAAGTATTTGCCTACGAATTCGAGGGCAAACGTTACGACTGCGGAGCTAAACTGGGCTTTTTAGTCGCTAACGTAGAGTATGGGCTACTGCATAAAGAGCTAAAAAATGACTTCCTGGCGTATTTGAAGGATTTTGTAGGGAAGTTATAACTTGTTGGACTATAGAAACAAATAAGAGAGTCAAATCATGGAATTTTTCTTTCTAGCACTTATGAAGATTTAGCTGATTACAGATTAGCCGTAATGGATGTTTTACAGGAATGTGAATTTTTATACAAAGGCATGGAGTTCTTTGGTGCTACGGAGCATAAAGCTTTATATACATGCCTAATATACATGCCTACAAAATATCTCTGATTCAAGGCCGTAAGATACTCTGTTCAAAATCAAGATAATTTTGGTCATCCGGCAATTATTGGAAAGGAATAAAAGCGGGAGTTATCGAAAGACTGGTTGTGCTTCAACATGCCATGGATCGCGTGGAGCAATTT
>NZ_JBKKBJ010000125.1:0-6530 GCF_046714055.1 Methyloglobulus sp.
TTTGCTCAACAGGTCGTTGGCATCATAAACAAAGGCTGTGGCATTGCCGCGCGGATCGGTGAAGTTGGTACGGTTGTTGTTGGCATCATAGGTAAAACTGGTCTTCTTGCCCAGTGGGTCGGTTACCAAAACCAGATTGCCGTTGTTATCGTAACTAAAGCTCGCCGCATGGCCGTTGGCGCCGGTCATGCCGGTACGCCTGCTGATGACATCGTAAGTGAGCGTGGTCTTGTGGCCATGCGCGTCCTCTACTTGTATCACGTTACCCTGCGTATTGAAGGTATTCTGGGTTATGCTGCCAAGGGCGTCGGTAATGCTGGATGGTTGGCCGGAGGCGTCGTAAGTGACTGCCGTTTTGTTTCCCAGCGCATCCGTTACTTCGTTCAGATTGCCTTTCGCATCATAGGCAAACGTAGTAATCTGACCCAGCGCATCAACAATGCTAGTCGGGTCGTTCAAGGAATTGTACTCCAAAGTCGTTACGTTACCTTGGGCATCGGTTTTGGAAAGAACATTGCCTTGAGCATCGTAAGTAAACGCTGTGGTCTGGCCGTTCTTGTCGATGATTTGGGTGCGGTTGTTGTCAGCATCATAGACATACTGGATTTTGTGGCCCAATGAATCGGTTTCGGCGATCAATCGGAACTGGCTATCGTGGGTGTGGATGATGGTATTCCCGAGGGGATCGGTGATGGTGGTGTCGTCTGTCTGCGGGGCATCATAAGCGAAACCTGTGATAAAGCCGCGGCCATTCGTTTGGGAGATCACTCTGCCAGTGGTGTCATAAGTGTTCTCGATCAATATGTTGCCGCGCCGGTCGGTGATGCGCATCACCCGATGCGCGGCATCGTAGCTATAGTTCATCACGCCGCCGTTGGGATCGGTGTCGGAGATCAGGTTTCCATCAGCATCGTAGGCGAACCGGACGACATGTCCGGCAGGGTCGGTGATCGCGGTAATGCGGTGGTTCGCGTCATAACTCAGGGCGATCGTCCTACCCCCCGTGTCGGTTACGGTAGTGAGATCACCGCTGGGGTCGTAGCCGAACGCTAGCGCGTTGCCGTTCTTATCGCTGATCCCGGTGAGCCTTCCGGCACTGTCGAAATGATGTTGAGTTTGATCCTTAGCAGTTAGGGTAAAGCTGTCATCAGAATTCTTAACAAGGATGTTGAAAACACCGGGTAATCGGGATGAAAAGTTTCCGCCACCTGCCGGATCATAGAATTCTTCATGCCCGTCGCCTTGCTTGACGGTCACCGACCCGTCTGATTTTTCTGTCAGGCGAAGGTTATAGGAATGGGTCCACCCGTGCCCCAGTGGTCCAGAGTAGCTGTCCAATGCGTTATACGTGCGGGCGAAGACAAACGGCAAGCTGCGTCCAGCGATGCTTAAATCGGTGTGCTGATAGAAATAGTTGCCAGTAGCGGTGTTGACAGGTTCGGCTGCTATGCCAAACGGATTGGCAGAACTTTGCCCTCCGAAGGTAGCCGACGAGGCAATGAGCGCCCCTCCACCAATACCGGAAAAGCCAAAAATAAAGGTATTCGGGGTGCCTGTAACCGACCCACCGCCACCGAATTCTGTGCTCGGTTGGCCTAAAGAATACGCTTCGGCCCCGACGATGGCTAAAGCGCCTAAAGCATCTATTTCGTTGCCGGCAGCACCGTAAAAAATCCTGAAGCTCTTGCTTTCGCCCACCCGTAATGTGCCAAAACCAAAATCAAATAATGCGCCGTGGTCAGTAGGTCCCGTATCTACTTGGTTACCAGATGCAAGGATGGGACTCCGCGGACTAAGCGGATTAGGAGTATCGAATCCATTGTCATCGGCATACCGCAGGTTCGCTGCGCTACCCACCCCAGCTATTGTCACATGTTCATTAAACGTATCTGGCGGGATGTCCCAGTCCATCACCCTGGTATATCGCAGATCGCTAACGTCGGTGGCGGACACATTGTCAATCGTTATGTCGGCTACATAGAGGAAGGGGGTTAACGGGTGGGGATGGTAAAAATGTGTTACTCGCAAACGTCCGAAGGCGGTGACTACAGATGTGGCATCAATTGATGTCGAGCCAAAACTATTGACGACCATGTTGACGCCCACACCGCCCGAAGCGATATCTGAATGAGCAGCTTGACCGGTGCCAGCGTCCGCTATTCCCCAACCTTCACACAGGCATCCTGGGGCGGTGGCCTCTCCATTGGTCGGAACATAGCGCAAACCAACAACTGTGGTACCGGAATTTCCAGAAGATAAAGTTCCACCCGCGACATTAAGATGGCCTTGATCAGCAACCCCCAGCATCACCGTACCATTGAGAAACGATAGCGCTATTATGGCTTGCTGTACCCACCGGATTATCATTCGGTGTCCCTGTCGCAGCTTGAGCGCCTTTACCAGCTGCTTCAAATAGGCCAAGAATTAGCACCACGATTACGGTCAGCAAGAATTTGCCGTAGCTCTCCACCAACTGGGCTTGGGCTTTAGTGTCCGGTTTTGCCAGTGCCTTATCGCCGGTTGCCGCCGCCACGTTGCAAAAAACCGCTAAGGCTATCCCCAACCCCAGTAGGCTTACCGATGGTTTCGCCCTTTTATTGTCTTGTTTGCCCATGTTTTCCGCCTTCGCTCCGCAAAATCCCCAATAACCACGTCCCCATAAAATAAGCGGAACCGTCTGATGCGACATAGTCTGTATCGCCCTGTACAATTCGGCTTTCTAATAAGAACCCTAAACTTTCTGCCTTCACTTTCTATTGTTCCGGCCTATGCCGGACGTGGCATTGAGGGCATACTCCGTCCCCGCTCGGGGATTTTCTGCTACCATATCACCTATTTATCTGTAAGCATATACATATAAATACCTATAATAGCCACTCGGATTCAATCAATGACAAATATTGCATTAGCCTTTTCTATTAGTTGAGTGCTTTTCACAGTGGGGGCAAGATTAAATAAATTGACTTAAAAGATTGAATTTCCTACTATCTTCTTTAATACCTTTCAACAGGCCATTGCAACTTGTTGTTGGGGTGGCAATTCCCTTGTTTAACCCCGACAAATAAATGATCGGGTATTCGTAAAACCGTGAATAGTGCCGTAGGTTGGGTTAGACGCGCATGGCAACATTGACAAAACAACCACTGACCGTTGGGCGCGTCGTAACCCAACATTCGCCGTCACCCAAACCCTTATCGTTGGGTTAGGCTCGTCCAAACGCCCGTTTTGCATGACTCATGGCGATGTGCGAGCCTAACCCAACCTACGTGCTAGCTGTAGATACTCCACAAAACAAAAGCCCTCTTATTTTGAAAGACCTACAGGTTTTTTGTCGTACTATCATTAAGCACTGTTTTTTCATGGTGCTTTGGCTGATGGCGACTCCCGTCAATGCACTTGATGCAGCTGCGCTCGATATTGGCTCAATGGCAGGTAAAGGCTGGAAATTGGAAGGGGTCACGCTAGCAGTCAGTGACCTCAACCAAAAAAAAACACAACTGAGCTTGTCAGCAACCAAGCTGACGCTTCCCAAGCCGTTCGACGACCTAACCCTTGCCGACATCCGTTGCGTTCATTTCACCTGGGATCATGATGAATTGCATTGCAGTCAGGGCAAGGCTTCAGTCCACTCTGCTCAATGGCAATCGCCCACTACAAATTTTTCCTTTCACCTGAGTCCGAAAAAAAATACCTTTAAGCTGGAAGATACCCGTCTAGCAGGTAGTCGCATATCAATAGAAGCAGAAATACAAGGTCAGATTTGGCAAGGAAAGGTGAGCGCGAAACATATCAGCAACAACCTGATTGATAAAATATTCCAGTCAAACCCGCCTAAATTGAAACAAGCGCAATTAAAACAAGGTAACTTAAATTTGAACGGAGTAATTTCTGGCCATCAAAAGGCAGTGCAGGAATTTAGTTTTACTGCCGAGATTGAAGGATTAACCGACCAGACACAGGATGGCAAAGTTGCCTCAGAGAAATTAAATTTGCTGACGCATCTTGAAGGCAAAAAAACCAAGGAAGATTGGTGGTATTGGCAAAGTGAATCAAAAATAATTGGTGGTGCTCTTTATATTGATCCGGTTTATCTGGAAGCAGGGACGCAGCCCATAGTCTTGAATGCCCAAGGTGCTTGGAACACCAATACAAAGAAGGCTGAAATTCAGTCATTCACTTACCAGCACCCGGATGTTGGTACGCTAACTGGCAGTGCCAATGGTTATTATCGCGATGGCATCAAGATTGATAAGGCTGATGTGGCTTTAAAAAGCAATACCTTACAAGGTTTATTGACAACCTATATCAACCCGTTTTTTACAGAATCGCCCTTTACAGGCGTGTCAGTTACGGGTGATCTCCAGGTGAATTTCTCTTTTATTCAGCAAACATTGACGGACACCTCAGTGCACTTCAGCAAACTGAATGTCAAAGATGAAGCCGGGCGCTTGGCAATCAATAAAGGTAGGGGATTGATTAACTGGTCGGATGACCCAACACTGACAAAACGATCGGAACTGGCATGGCAACAGCTAACTATCAAAGACTTACCTTTAGAATCAGCCAGACTGCAATTTGACAGTCAGGGGGATTTTTTCAACCTGGTTGAGAAAGTCAAGCTGCCCTTTTTAAACGGTTCGATGGTTGTCGATAAGTTCAGTTGGCAAGACAAGAAACAGGATGAGCCTGATGTTTCTTTTTCTGGATCGCTGGATAATGTCTCCCTGGAGGAATTATCAAAAGCAATGGGTTGGACTCCTTTATGGGGAAATATCAGCGGCCAGATTCCGAGGGTTGATTATCACAATAAAACCTTAAGTCTCGAAGGAGAGCTTTTAATTAAGGTTTTTGATGGCACTGTTAAAGTCAATCATCTAGCCTCGTCAGGTTTATTCACTAATTTTCCAAAGGTAGTTGGCGATGTTGAAATCGAAAATCTGGATTTGGATCTACTGACCCGAAAATTTGAATTCGGCAATATTTCCGGCAAAGTGTCGGGATTTGTCAAAAAACTTGTCCTTGAAAACTGGCATCCGGTCACTTTTTATGCTTGGCTAGGGACACCGGATGACGACAGTTCCAGCCACCGCATCAGCCAAAAAGCAGTTAAAAATATCGCCAGTATCGGCGGTGGTGGCGCTACGGATTTGTTGTCGTTCAGTTTTTTGGGATTTTTTGAAACCTTTGGCTACGACAAAATTGGCGTGGGTTGTTATTTGCACGAAGGTGTTTGTCAGATGATGGGTTTAGAAGCGGAAGGGCAGGGCTATTACCTTATTAAAGGCGGCGGTCTGCCGAGAATTGACGTGCTGGGGTATAATCCCCGCGTCAACTGGGATGTTCTGGTGGAGCGGCTAGGCCGTGTAGCGTCGCCGGATAAAGTGATTGTTCAGTAACTATGGAGTACAAAATGAAAAAAATTTCTTTGCTAGGCGTGTTAATGCTTGCGGCGTGTGTCACCATCAATATCTACTTTCCAGCCGCTGCCGCTGAAAAAGTCGCCGATGAGATTATCAAGGACATTCAAGGCAACGCGCCGCAAAAGCCTGAGCTTGATCTCAAACCAGAACCCAAAAGCGAGCGATCTGATTTCCAGACCAGCTTTTATAAGATTATCGATCAAGCCATAAACCACACCATTTCCCCTGCACAGGCCGCCGAAGCCGATTTATCCATTGATAGCCCGGAAATCAGGCAACTTACGGCTTCTATGGAAAAGCGTTTTTCAGCATTACAAGGTTTTTATGCAGCAGGAGCCATTGGCATACAAGCGGATGGATTTTTAGCGGTAAGGGATGCTGCCAGTGTGCCGTTAAAAGACCGTAATCAGGTCAATAAGTTGGTTGTGGGCGAAAATGCTGACCGTCAGGCGCTCTATCAGGCCATTGCCAATGCCAATGGACACCCTGAATGGGTTACGCAGATTAAATCAACGTTTGCTACTCGCTGGATAAGCAATGCCCAATCTGGCTGGTGGTATCAATCCTCTGGAGTTTGGAAGCAAAAATAAGCATGGCGCGGACAAGGAAAAAGCCATTACCGGACGTTCCGGTTAGAGCGACTATCGCCTCCCTGACCCATGACGGTAGAGGGGTTGCACATATTGAGGGTAAGGCGGTTTTTATCGACGCGGCTTTACCGGGCGAAGACGTGGAATTCCTTTATACGGAAATCCGCCGCGATTATGCCGAAGGCAAGGTTGTTAATGTACTAAATCCCTCTGAACACCGGGTTGAGCCGAAATGCCGTCATTTTGATGTGTGTGGCGGCTGTAGCTTTCAGCACGTGGATTCGGCGACACAAATTCAAATCAAACAGACACTGCTTGAAGAGCAATTCAGACGCATCGGCAAGGTCACGATTCCCCAGCTTTGGGAACCATTAACAGGGCCGCATTGGGGCTATCGCCGGAAAGCGCGGATGGGCGTTAAGTACGTCGCCAAAAAAAACAGGGTGTTGGTGGGATTCCGCGAAAAACGGCATCCGTATCTAGCCGAGATGGACAGTTGCGTCGTTATGCATCCTGTCGT
>NZ_JBKKBJ010000126.1:0-14631 GCF_046714055.1 Methyloglobulus sp.
TTTATTGGCAAAAAAACTGCAATCAGGCGGTTATTTCCACACCACGACCGACTGGGAAAACTACGCTAAATCCATGCTGGTAGGCTTATCCTCAGATGAACGGTTTTCCAATGCCAGCCTGACCAACAACTATTGCGAAAGACCCGCATACCGGCCTCTAACAAAATTCGAACAGCGTGGCTTGCGCCTGGGTCACGGTGTTTGGGATTTGGTGTTTATAAGAAAATGAAAGGCGGAAGCTCCGTTAGGGGACGTTCCGCCTTATAGGGTAATCTCTAAAACCAAAGAAACTACTTCATCATCTCTTTTCTGAACATCGTATCCAGGTTTCTGTTGGTTTCCTGGGTGTATTGTTCAGTCTGGTCGGCAATGGGGGGGCTTTGGACGGCAACTGGGCGCGGTTCCGGCGCAACAAAAGGTTCTATCTCGGGCCTATCAGCCAACCGGAATACTTGCCCGTAGGAGTTGGTTTTGTCAAAATCGTCCCACACGTATTTGGGTTGGACGACCGGTTTGGTGGGGAGTGGTGCGGTGACAAAATCGGTGGCGCCGTTGATGACCCGGCCAGCGATGTCAAAAGAACCTCGGATAATGCCGCCAAAAATGCCATAAAAAATATTGCTGTCAGGTTCGTTTGTGATATTGATGATGCTTTTGGGGATCTCAAGCGGCGCTGTTGTCATATTGGCTAAGCCATTCAAGGCCTTATCGCCCACTAGTCTGCCGTAGCTTTTATGTTTGATTTGCTTTTGTCGGTCGAGTTCGCGTTTTAGTAGTTGTTCATTTTGTAACTGTTGCTGGTAATAATCAACCGCAAATACAGGCATTTGTGCCAATAACAACACCATGAACAGTGCGGCTAAAGAAAATTGTCTGAATGAAATCATGTTGAATCCTGTATATCAGTTTTTGTTAACGGTCAGTATAGCAGAGCTTTTGCGATTTACTTCTTCAATGCCTTAGCAAACGCATCTGCCATCGCCATCGAGCTTTGCGGCTGGGGCTGGGTTTGCTGCTTAGGCTTATTGACAGCTTTTTGTAAGATTTGTTCAGGTCTTGGCTTGCGTTCATCAGGGGCGATGCCTGATTTCATCGACAAGGCAATACGTCGTCGCGCAACATCGACTTCAAGCACCCGCACATTAACAAAATCCCCAGTTTTTACTGCGTCCCTGGGATCTTTGACGAAGGTATCGGAAAGATGGGAAATATGCACCAAGCCATCCTGATGTACGCCAATATCGACAAATGCGCCGAAATTAGCCACATTCGTGACCACGCCATTCAGCCTCATGCCGGGTTCAAGGTCGGTGATTTTCTCGATACCGGATTTGAATTCAACACTTTTGAATTCCGGTCTTGGATCGCGTCCAGGTTTTTCCAGTTCCTTTAAAATGTCCGTAACGGTGGGCAACCCAAAGAACTCATTGGTGTAATTGGCGGGATTGAGGTTACGCAATAAATGACCTTGCCCGATCAGGTCGTGCATCGATTTTCCGGTGCTGTTCAGGATGGCTTCGACCACAGGATAGGCCTCGGGATGAACGGATGAGGCATCTAAAGGATTGTCGCCATTCATGATGCGTAGGAAACCGGCCGCTTGTTCGTACGCCTTATCGCCCAGGCGGGGCACTTTTTTGAGTTGTGTGCGGTCAGAAAAAGCGCCGTGTTGGTTACGGAAAGCGACGATGTTCTCGCCCAAACTCGGCGAAAGCCCGGATACTTGCTTAAGTAATGACACTGAGGCTGTGTTAACATCCACGCCCACCGCATTCACACAGTCTTCAACGACATTATCAAGGCCGCGTGCTAACTGGGCTTGATTGACATCGTGTTGGTACTGCCCGACACCGATGGCTTTGGGGTCGATTTTAACCAGCTCTGCCAAAGGATCCTGTAAACGTCTGGCAATGGATACCGCTCCTCGTAGCGAAACATCCAGGTCGGGAAATTCTTTGGCAGCGAGTTCCGAGGCCGAATAAACCGATGCGCCAGCTTCCGAGACGGTAATTTTTCTGAAGTTAAGTCCTTTATGCCGTTTCATGACATCGGCAAGCAGTTGGTCTGTTTCCCTGGATGCGGTGCCGTTACCAATACTGACCAGATCAACGTTGTGCCGTTGTATCAACCTAGCCAGGACCGCAATGGATTCATCCCATTGTTTTCGGGGCGGATGAGGGTAAATCGTTTCGGTAGCCAATAATTTACCGGTAGGATCAACAATGGCGACCTTGACGCCGGTGCGAATGCCGGGATCAAGTCCCATCGTCGCTTTTGCGCCAGCAGGTGCGGCCAACAGTAAATCCCTTAAATTGCTGGAGAATACCCGAATGGCTTCCAGTTCGGCGGCTTCCCGCAAACGCAGTTTCAAGTCCAGGTCGATCCGGGTAAACAATTTGATTTTCCAGCCGTAACGCGCCGTTTCAGCCAGCCATGCGTCCGCTGGCTTGCGGGTGTCGGCGATATTCAGGCGGTTGGCAACCAGCTGGGCGCAACGATCGTGTCCCTCTTTTTCGTCCGGTTCTGGAATAAGGTTGAGGGATAAAATATTCTCATTGCGGCCACGGAATAAGGCCAAGGCACGATGCGAAGGGATTTTGCTGATCGCTTCTTGATAATCGAAATAATCTTTAAATTTGATGCCTTCCTGCTCCTTTCCAGAAACAACGGTGGCGTGAACCAAGCCCTTTTGCCAGAGTTGCTCCCTGAGTCCGGCCAATAATTCAGCATCTTCAGAAAGGCGTTCCATGATGATTTGCCGTGCGCCTTCCAACGCGCTGGAGGTATCCATAACGCCCAGTTCAGCATTAACATAACTGGCGGCGTGTTGCCCTGGGATGACAGTACGGTCAGCCAAAATGGCATCGGCCAAAGGCTCAAGCCCTGCTTCCCTGGCAATTTGGGCTTTCGTTCGCCGCTTGGGTTTGTAGGGTAAATAGAGGTCTTCCAGCAAAGTTTTGGTGTCAGCCGCAAGAATGGCCGCTTCCAGTTCCGGCGTGAGTTTGTCTTGTGAACGGATACTGGACAGAATCGAGTCGCGGCGCTCATTGAGTTCGCGCAAATATCCTAGCCGGTCTTCCAGGTTACGCAGTTGCGTGTCATCAAGGCCGCCGGTGACTTCTTTCCTGTAGCGGGCGATAAACGGGACGGTGGCGCCTTCGTTGAGCAACAGCACGGCGGCTTTAACCTGTTTGGCGTTAACCGACAATTCTTCGGCGATACGTTGTATTACATCCATTTCTTGAGTCATTAAGTTTGCAAGGGGGCATTGTAGCAATATGTAATGAGATAAAAAGCCTTTTCGTGTAAGCTTTCTACATTATGGAGGCTTGACTCAAGGAACGCTACGGTATTCCGAATACCGTAGGGGCAGGCCTTGTGCCTGCCCATGCAACTACAAGGATTACATTTCGGGCAGCCACATGAAATTAAATTTCGGGCAACCACAAGGGATTGCCCCTACGGCGCGTAACCACCAAATCTAAAGCGGTTTTTAGGAATATGAAATCAAGAGATAGACGGCACGGACTGGTTTTGGTCAATATGGGCGAAGGTAAAGGTAAATCGTCCAGCGCATTGGGTATGGTGTTTCGGGCCGCGGGCTGGGATATGAAAGTCTGCGTCATTCAGTATATCAAAGGCCAATGGCAAACGGGTGAACAAAAAGCCGCTACGCGTTTTGACAATATCGAGTGGCATGCCCTGGGTGACGGCTTTACCTGGGATACTAAAAACCCAGAACAGGACATTAAAACCAGTAGGGAAATCTGGGAATTCAGCAAACAGAAAATTCTTTCCGAGGAATTTGATATCGTCCTGCTGGATGAGATCAATTATTGCTGCGGCTATAACTGGATAAGCGGACAAGAAATTGCAGATTTTATCCTCAATCATAAGCCACGCTGGCTACATTTAATTTTGACAGGGCGCAATGCGCCAACTGAGGTTATAGAAATTGCAGACACCGTCACGGAAATGAACAAAATCAAACATGCTTATGAGCAAGGTATCCTGGCCGAGCAGGGCATTGAATTCTGATAGGTTTGTATTGGCTTATTAGATAAGCCATCAAGAATTCTGATTATGTCCTTCGAGAGGGTTCTCCTGCGTTTATCGAAGGGCTCAGCACGAATGGTGGTTAATTTATCAAACCTTGACCTAAATCAACTTGTCCAGAGTTTCCATTGCCAACTTTGATTGCTGGAGTGGAGTAATTCGCATAAAATCCAAGGGTGCTGTCACACAATCGATAAAACAATTACCAGGAGTAGAAAATGTCAGATGAAAATATGCCAGAAGAAAAAATGTCGGAATCAGCTAAATTAGCGATAGCAGTCATTGGCGCAATAGCCGTGGGGTTCGTTATGGTCGGTCTTAACAATCAGCAGTCGACCGAACAGAAAGAATCGGCAGCCATGGTCAGAAATTATTTTAACTTGCAGACCATGGCGACTGAAGCGTGTCCCAAGGCCATCAAGGAGAAAACAGGTGAACAGGTTTATTTCCCTTCAGAGACTAACAGCGATAAAGAAAACTATATCACCATGAAGTGGGTGGGTGAAAATAGCCAAAAAGGCGGGTTTAAAAACGCCTCCTGCACAATACGGTCGGTTATGGGCGGTATTTCCGAGTTAATCATTGATGACAAAGCTGTCATCCAGAGAAAAACCGAGTAGTTCCCAAATACCTTTCATGCTCTACGAAGGATGAAGGAACCTAACCGTAAAGTCTTCACGTTTTTACACTGCACATCTTGGACAGTGTTTTATCGTGCAGTACAGGTAACAGTTTGTTCAAATATTGACTGTAAACAAAAAACCGGTACAACTTCAAGGGAATCGCTGAAAAAATCAGCGGTTTCCATGACAACCCATAGCGAATTACTTGGAAACGCTAAGATAGGTTAGCCCGACTTACCTTCCTGGATCGGCTGACTTTGGTCAACGCTGTGCCAAACCGTAGCACAGACTTATAATTAAAATATTTTTTATGACAAAACCATTATTGAAAGGAGTCCTAAAAACTTGGAAAGAAGACCGGGGGTTTGGCTTCATTACCCCCGATAACGGTGGCAAGGACTTATTTATCCATATATCTGCAATCGGACAGGCAAGCCGCCGTCCCGTGCCTGGCGACATTATTCATTATCAAGTTGTTAGAGATAGGAATGGCAAATTCAGGGCCATTAATGCCAGTATTGAGGGTGTCAGCGCTGAAAACAAAAGTACAAATAAACTAAACAAAGGAAAATCGAGCTTTAGGTGGATCATGGCAGCAGCGGTAGGCTTGTTGATAATAACTGCGGGAGCGGTGTTTTTGTATCTTCGCGGGGGTGGGTAATTAAACACCCTTTTTCAATTACCCGACCGCCTGTGTTTTTTTGCGCTGAATATTGAAAAATGGGGCAGGAAAAATCCTTGAGACTACCGATTTCTTGTAAAACCAAACACGTAGCTACGGTTAAGGATCGTCGATGACGGATTCACAAAAGTGGCTTGTTCTCGCATTGACCGCACTGAGCGGTTGGCTGGTTTACCTGCTGTTGCCAGTATTAATGCCGTTTGTATTTTCGGCTATCCTTGCCTATTTGGGGGATCCTCTTACCGATAGGCTTGAAACGTACCGCTTATCCAGAACCCAATCAGTAATTGTCGTGTTCTCGGCCATGTCACTCGTTCTGGCCCTGGTGTTATTCCTATTGATACCCCAACTGGAATACCAGATTGCCAACTTTATAAGCAGTTTGCCCGCTTACGCCGAAAAAATTAATGGCGCCGTCCTACCTTGGCTAGAACAGCGCTTTGGAGTAACTATTAAGCCTGTCGAGACAAATGAACTGATTAATATCGTTAAAAGCCACTGGCAGAAAGCAGGCGGCATTGTTGCCACCACGATGACTTCAATTTCCCGTTCCGGTG
Organism: Methyloglobulus sp.; assembly: GCF_046714055.1. GTDB lineage: Bacteria > Pseudomonadota > Gammaproteobacteria > Methylococcales > Methylomonadaceae > Methyloglobulus. Next base: position 5,919 of record NZ_JBKKBJ010000126.1, read on the forward strand.
GCGTGATAGCGGCCTGGTTGATGAATTTGCTGCTAATTCCCGTAGTCACCTTCTATTTATTACGGGATTGGGACACTTTAGTTGCCAAAGTTTACGACTTGCTACCCAGAAGGATAGCGCCGACTGCGGGTAAGCTCGCAGGGGAAGTCAATACCGTTTTATCGGCTTTCCTCCGTGGACAGTTCTACGTCATGCTGGCGCTGGGTTGTATTTACAGCCTAGGGCTTTGGATAGTCGGATTGGATCTGGCCTTATTGATAGGGATGCTCGCCGGGTTAGTCAGCTTTGTCCCCTACCTTGGTGCCATCGTTGGCATTCTTGTCGCCTGTATTGCCGCCCTAGTGCAATTTCAAGAATTAACGCAGTTGGCTTCTGTCGCTGTTGTTTTCCTAATTGGCCAAACCAAACCCTGGAAGGCACGGTGTTGACCCCTACGCTGGTCGGTGACAAGATCGGCCTACACCCCGTTGCGGTGATTTTTTCGGTGCTGGCTGGCGGTCAGCTATTCGGTTTTTTGGGGATTCTGCTCGCCCTTCCCATTGCGTCCATCATCATGGTGCTGTTACGGCATGTGCATGATATTTACAGGGACAGTGAGTTTTATGGGAAAGAGTGACATCGAATGACACAAAAAGTGAAAAATTTAAAAAAGTCCTTTATAAGAACCTTACTGTTAATTTAAGACTGAACTGAACCCCTGTAAATCTTGGGTGCATAGATAATCCTGATTACGTAGAACTTTCAACCAACGTTAGGGAAATATTTTTTATAGGACATTGAATTTCATAGAATCTTTATCTTCCGAAGCATGACAAATACATGTGTCGTACCCCGATGCACAAAAGATTAGCTCTTCTGGTGACATTTTCAAAATCTCCGCGTAATCTAACTTCCCCTTTTTAATACCAAAACACTGCCCTAACTTTTCGGCAAAAAAATTGCCCTGCTTACAAGGTTTCGATGCCCGGTTCTTTTGTATGTTTCCAATTCCTCTATCAATTGATCTGGGCAATAGTGAGGCCACGAGACATCATCGCCAAGCATGAAGTCCCATTGATCTTCAAGCCATTCGATCTCACAGCGATCCATTATGCCTATATTTCCGCTAAAGCAGAATTTTTTCGATTTGTCCATTGGTTACCTTTCTTAATTAAATGCACGTTAAGTCTAACTCGTTTTAGCTCCCGAACAATCAATACTAAATCGTTGCACCTGTTCTCCCAACCTCAACGCCGTCAACTGCCCACCCCACAAACACCCCGTGTCTATGGCATAACAATTGTGTCCTTCGTAATAACCCAAACTGGACCAATGCCCGAATATGATCTTCATATCTAAATTTTTTCGGTTAGGTACTGCAAACCAGGGCATGAGATTGTCAGGCTGCGAACCTGGAGTCCCATTAAAGTTGAAATCCAGCCGACCCTCGGCATCGCAATAGCGCATCCGGGTAAAGCAGTTGATAATAAAGCGTAACCGGGACGTTCCGCGTAGCATAGGCGACCAAATATCAGGCTTATTGCTATACATGGCTTTTAGAAGACTTTTATAACTATCGCCTTGTAACACTGTTTCCACAGCATGCGCCATTTGTTTGGTCTGGTTTAAATCCCATTGCGGCGGGATACCGGCATGGACTATGCAAAAATGTTCGTCGTGATGGAATAGGGGGCGGTGCCTTAGCCAATCTATTAATTCATCCCGGTCAGGGGCAACCAATATTTGATTGAGCGCTTCTTTTTTATTGGCTGATGGTGGCGAACAAGCTGCGGCGAGGAGGTGCAGGTCATGGTTGCCCAAAACGGTAACAGCCGAATTACCTAATGATTTGATAAACCGTAAGGTTTCCAGTGACTTGGCCCCCCGGTTAACCAGATCGCCGACAAACCAAAGCTGGTCGTTGTGTTCATCAAATGATATGGCATCAAGCAGCCTTAACAACTCATCACAACAGCCCTGCACATCGCCAATCGCATAAATGGCCATTTAGCTAGTGCAGTGTCCTTGGGATGGATAAGGTGAACTTGGGTATTGTGGCATTGAAATTGATACCCTCATCGGAAATCATGGTGTATTGGCCTTGCATGGTGCCAACGGGGGTTTCCAGCATCGCACCGCTCGTATAGCGAAAAGATTCGCCCGGCTTTAGATAAGGTTGTTCACCGATCACGCCTTCGCCCCTTACTTCTTGCACTTTGCCGTTGGAATCGGTAATCAACCAGTGCCGGTTCAATAATTTTGCCGGAACCAGGCCCGCATTCGTGATGGTAATGGTGTACGCAAACACATACCGCCCTTCGCTGGGTGAGGATTGCACTTCTATAAAATGCGGGGTTGCTTCAACTAATATTTTGTTTTTTTCGGTCATTATCGGATGATATGGCTTATTTGCGTTTTGTTATAGTCGGCATATTAATATAACGCCGTATTTTATATCAAACATCGACTGAAAAATAATTCACCAACCCTAAGAACTTGCTTTAAAAGCGTCGTGAGCAGATCGAGCGCAAGGCGCACGGAGCGCAGAAACCGGAATGCACACAGCGTACATAAGGATTTCGAGCACCGCGCAACGCAGCAATCGAGCAGCGTAGCAGCTTTTAAACCACGTTCTAAGCCAACAACAGGATAAAAAGATTGCACATTCATATTCTAGGTATTTGCGGAACCTTCATGGGCGGGCTTGCAGTGATTGCAAGGGAACTGGGCTATCAGGTCAGCGGTTCCGACCAGAATGTATATCCCCCCATGAGTACACAACTGGAAGAGCAGGGCATCCATTTGATGGAGGGCTACCGGGCTGAGAATCTGGCTAATAAACCAGATTTAGTCATCATCGGTAATGCCTTATCCAGGGGCAACCCAGAAGTAGAAGCCGTGCTCAATCAAGGAATTAGATACGTATCCGGCCCGCAATGGCTGTCCGAACACGTATTACAAAACAAGTGGGTGTTAGGTGTAGCGGGTACCCACGGCAAAACCACGACCACCAGCATGTTAAGCTGGATATTGGAACATCAAGGCTTTAAGCCCGGTTTCCTTATCGGTGGCATCCCATTAAACTTCGGCATTTCCGCACGGCTTGGCGAATCGGACTTTTTTGTGATAGAAGCGGACGAATACGATTCGGCCTTTTTCGACAAACGCTCGAAATTTGTCCATTACCGCCCACGCACGGCGATTTTGAATAACCTGGAATACGACCACGCCGACATCTTTCCTGACCTGGATGCTATCAAAAAGCAGTTTCATCATCTGGTCAGGACGGTTCCCGGCAAAGGCTTGGTTATCAGCCCGGCTTGTGACGAAAATATTAATGATGTGCTGGCGATGGGTTGCTGGACACCGGTTACTAAAACATCCATCAATGCCAATGCACAATGGAATGCAGAACTGGTGAAAGCCGACGGTAGCCAATTCAAAGTATGTTTTGAAGATGTAGAACAAGGTTGTGTCGATTGGGCCTTAACCGGCGACCATAATGTTTACAATGCGCTGTCTGCCATTGTTGCGGCGAAACATATCGGCATTTTGCCGAGTGCAGCAATTGCGGCATTAGCCGAGTTTAAAAACGTCAAACGACGCATGGAAGTGATCGCCCAGATCAATGGCGTAACCCTGTATGATGACTTTGCCCATCACCCGACCGCTATCGAAACAACATTAGACGGATTGCGGAAACAGGTTGGCCAGGAGCGTATCATCGCAATTGTAGAACCGCGCTCAAACACCATGCGGCTGGGTGTACATACCGAAACCCTGGCGCAGTCCTTACATAATGCCGATATGGCAATTTTGTACCAGCCGGAAAACCTGGGCTGGGATTTAAGCGGCTTGAAAAAATATGCCGGGAATATTGAAATCTGCCAGACTTTGGATGAAATAGTCGAAAAACTCAAACTGGAAGCCCGTTACGGTGGCCACTTTGTCTTGATGAGTAATGGCAGTTTTGGGGGGATTTACAAGCGGTTGCTGGAAGCATTAGCGTAGGCGAATTACGACTGCATGGATGCAGTAGGTAGGGCAACGCATGGAGCGGTTGCCGAGACGCGCAAACCGCCTAAAACTCAGATAAGTAAGGATTTCCCGCGCATCGTAATCCGCCATTTTTGTGACAACCGCAGTTGGCGGATTACGCCGCGCCCAAAGGACAAACAAAACGGATAGGTCGTATATTTGCGCGGCTAATCCGCCCTACATTTAATCCGTCTTACGGCCTTATAAATACTGTCGGACTAGTTATGAAAATAAATAAAGTTGAAATAGCTAATTTTAGGGCCCTAGAAACTGTTGCAGTACCTTTACAACAGTTCAGTGTGCTTCTTGGAGAAAATGATGTCGGAAAAACTTCATTTTTATATGCCTTAGATAAATTCTTTATTGGAAAAAAGCTTAACGATCCAAAGGATTGGTACAAACGGAACACTGATTCAGCAATACGAATAACAATCACCTTTGCTGGACTAAATCATACACCTGACCTAGCACAAATTGTGCGAAATGACGGCACAATTGTCATAAGTAAGATTTTTTCATTTGATGCGAACCCAGAAACAAAAGCGATTCTTGATGATCAATCAGCAGTTTCGGTAAGCAAAACTATTCTTAACCAATGGTTCTCGCAAGATAATTTTCATTTCATTCCAGTTCGTAGAGATTTATCCGTTCAATTTTCCATGAACAAAACAGCGCTATTAGGGAAGCTATTGCGAGCAGAAATGAAAAAAGCAATCGAAGATGCAGGCGCTGAACAATCAATAACAGAATTAAAAAATGTACTACAAAATGCTATCAACATTCCAAGACAATCAATGGAATTATTTCTTCGAGAACAGTTAAGCAATAATGCGATAAGGTTAGGATTTGACGAGCTTGAAATAGACCCAACTGAAGGTATTACTTTCTCAGTAATGCTTTCCGATGACCGTGTAGAAGGCATAGAAATTCAAGATAGAGGTGCAGGCACACAGAATAACTTAATAATCGCACTTTTCCGACACATAGCGAAATCAAATATACAAGGGCAATTTATTTTTGCTATGGAAGAGCCCGAAAATAGCCTTCACCCTAAGGCGCAACGCCAATTGCTCAGTGTTATTCAAGAAATCAGTAATTCCAATCAAGTAATTGTTACTACGCACTCCCCTGTATTTATTGATAGAAGCAGGTTTGAAAGTAACATTTTATTAACACGAACTTCAGTCGGAAATACAATTGCAAAAATCTTTGATTCGAACGACCTATCAAAAATAAGGACTGATCTTGGAATCAGGGCTTCTGACGCTCTACTTAAAGGTGGAGGAAATTGTGCAATACTTGTAGAGGGAAACACAGAAGAAGATGGATTTCCAGTTTTTTTGGAAATGATGGGGCTTAGCGAGTTTGACCTTGGGATAGCAATTATTAACATGGGCGGTAGTGATTTTGAAAAAGCAAGGGGCATTTGCCAACTACTTCAAAGCTACGACATCCCATGCATCGTCGTTTTGGATAAGGATGCCAAGAATACAGCAACCGACCTTAATCGAATGATGAGCAATAACCTTACAAATTTAAAATATGTTTTCACGCTATCGCTAGGTACAATTGAGGACTACTACCCAGAAGCAGTAGTTGCCGAAGTTATAAATCAAAATCTTTCTCCAAGCTCACCAGTAACAGAGGACGAACTTAAGGGAAATCATTCGGGTGATTCGCGGCTTAAGCATTATAAAAAAATAATGTATGAACACAATGCAGGTGAATCTTTGGAATATTTAAAAAGTTTGCTCGGTAGCGAGGGTACACGAATGATGCGCGATGCTGGACAGGAACTACATGCTGATATTCAAACGATATTAAAAGCTGTTGTGACAGTTGTACGGTCAGAATAGTAGGGTACGCATTACATACCATTTTTAAGCCTCTCGGATAAATTTAAGTTCCTATACAACACACTCAGCGTACGGCTACAGCAATAAAAATTCGATAAGTTGAATTTTTAGTTATTTTCCAAGTCTTTTTTCCTTTTGGAGGACGCTCATGGGTCGAACAATCCTTTTTTTCCTTATCGGCGTTTTTACCGTTTTTACCCATGCTAAACCATTAGCCCCTGAACAAGTCCCAGAACCCTTAAAACCCTGGGGCAACTGGGTATTGCAAGACCAACCCGAACTCGGTTGCCCGTTTATCTATAACAGCTATGAGCAAAAACGCTGTAGCTGGCCTAGCCAGTTAGACCTGGATTTTACTGCCACGAAAGGCACGTTTGCGATTAACTGGAGTGTCCTTAAGGAAAGTTGGATTACCTTACCGGGCGACCAAAAACACTGGCCGCAAAATGTAACCGCCAATAATAAAACCGCGCCCATATTGGACAGGAATGGCATTCCCGCCATTAAACTCGCGGCTGGCACTTATCAGATCAAGGGCGATTTTCTTTGGAATACAATCCCTGAAAGCTTGGGCATACCCGCAGATACTGGACTGATTGGCTTACGCATCAACGGTGCAACAATTGCCATACCCAGCAAGTAGCCATTATGGAGCTTGTGGCATCGAGGGCTTTAATCTCTAATTGTCCTCGATTACGTTACACTACATCGAGGCTACACGCCCACCCCAACCTTAAGTTTTTTGAAATTTCAAAAAACTATACGAAAAGCTTACCTTAGCATCTTCAACCACATCTTCCCGTTCAACCTCAATCCAGTTAGTCTTGTCAAAATCCGGAAAAAATGCATCGCCTTCAAAAGTCTGATTGATTTGCGTGATGTACAGGGTGTCGGCAATCGGTAAAGTCGCTTCATACAGAGTGGAGCCACCAATCACAAAAACTTTATCGTCCAATTGGCACCCGTGGCTTATGGCTGCTTCTACATTGTCAACCACCACACAACCTTCTGGCCTGTAAGCAGGGTTTCTACTGACAATGATATTGGTGCGTCCAGGTAACGGTCGCGCTATGGCTTCAAAGGTTTTCCGTCCCATCAGGATGGGGTAACCCATCGTGATTTTTTTGAATCGTTTAAGGTCAGCCGATAAATGCCAGGGCATTTGGTTGTTAAGGCCGATGGCCCAGTTACTCGACATGGCGACGATGAGTGATATTTTCATTTGAATGGCTAAGCGGCTTTGCTATGCTTGACGGACATTAACTTTCAAGTCACATGATACTATGAAACAGATTCTGCTTGTGTTTACTGGCGGCACCATCGGTTCTACGGCAACTGGCGGCACCATCAACACCTCCAGCAGCGCCCCGTTCAAATTGCTGCAATTGTTTCAGCAACAGTATCACGACCCTGCGTCCATCCATTTCGATACCCTGCAACCGATCCAGATATTAAGCGAAAATCTCGCCCCTGCCGCCTGGGAGATTGTCATTGCAGCTATCGAATCTGCCCAACCCAACAAGTACGACGGCATTATTATTACCCATGGTACGGATACCTTAGCCTATACGTCGGCGGCAATGAGTTTATATTTTCATGCCAGTGCCATTCCCATTTTTCTGGTTTCCAGTGATTATGCATTAGATTATTTAGAAGGGGATAACCCAAAAGGTAATGGTTTGGCTAACTTTATCTGCGCGGTAGAGTTTATACGGCAAGACATATCCACAGGTGTCTTCGTACCTTATCGCAATGCTGGGCAAACCCTGCAAATTCACCGAGGTACACGCCTGGCTTGTTCTTTACAACTTAGCGGCGATTTTTTTAGTGTCCAGGGCAAAGGCTTTATGGAATTTGACGGACAACATTTCACGACTGTTAATGTTGCGGCTAGTAAATCCGACGAAGCTGCCATGCAAGATAAAGAACAGGCTGCTTCTGGCGATATTATCCCGTTAAAACCGCAATTTTCCAGCCGTATCCTGATGGTAAAGCCCTATCCCGGACTGGATTACAGCCGTTTTGAACTAGATTCCGTCGATGCAGTGCTGCACGACTTGTACCATTCGGGTACCGCCTGCGCTACCGACCAGTGGGGCAAAAATCATTCCTTAATCGAATTCCTTAAACATTGCCAAAATGAAGACACTCCAGTCTACCTCGCTCCCGCCATCAAATCAGAAAACGCTTACCAGAGTACACGGGAACTCATCGAACACGGGGCAGAAATGATCTGGAATACGTCGATTGAAGCGGCTTATGTCAAGCTGATGCTGGCCTACGGCAATTTTTCTGACAGGCGGCAAATAAGCGGCTTTATCGACAGGGATATTGCTTGTGAACATGTTTAAATAGCCGATGTAGATACTCTCTAAACTACCAGGTCAAGTCATCAGGCACCTGATAATCGGCATAAGGGTCTTCCTTATTGTCATCCAAGGTAGCCGGTTCGTTGAATACAATAACGCTTAGTTCGTCACGCGCCTTTATTTTTATCGCGACTTCAGCAGGCACAACTTCATATTGCTGACCTAGCTTGGCAATCGCCAGCTGTCCTTGGGTAATCTGTTCGCGCATGGTATTTGAAACATAAAGCGCTTTTACCTTGTTGTTATCAGTAAAATGATAGGCGCGGCTGTCATCAAACTGTCCTGCCAACGCACTATTTTGGAGTAGACGGTTTTGTTCAATTAACTGCTTAACCTGGGCGGCGAGTTGTTTGCGCTCTTCTTCCTGTTTACGGCGTTGGTTAAGTTCGCGATCCCTTTCTGCTTGTTCAAGCCGGGCTTTTTGGGCTTGCTCTTTAGCCTCATCAACGGCCGCTGTCTTATTGTGATGCT
>NZ_JBKKBJ010000127.1:0-5133 GCF_046714055.1 Methyloglobulus sp.
TTCAAACGCCGCGTGGATACCGGGCTATTGCAGACCGTTACCGTAGGCAACTCAGCCGCCAGCGTTGCAAAATAAGCTCAGGATCATCGGCGGGCAGTGGCGCAGCCGTCAGATCAGCTTTTACGATGCACCCGGACTAAGGCCGACCCCGGCGAGAGTCCGGGAAACCCTGTTCAACTGGCTGCAATACGACATCATCGGCAGCCGCTGCCTGGATTTATATGCCGGTAGTGGTGCGCTGGGCTTCGAAGCCGCCTCCCGTGGCGCAAAATCGGTAGTCCAAGTCGAAAACAACAGCGGGGCCTGCCGCGCCTTGAAAGAAAACGCCGTCAAGCTGTCCGCCACACAGGTCAAAATCGTCCAAAGTGATGTGTTCCGCTTTCTGGCGGATGATGCCGAACCGTTTGATATCGTCTTCCTCGACCCCCCTTTTGCCAAGGACTTGGTAACACAAACTTGTCTATGGTTGGAAGATAAAGGCTGGTTAAGCCAACATGCGAAAATTTATGTAGAGGCTGAATGTAAGATGAAATTTCTTGATGCCCTGCCAGATAAATGGCAGATTCTAAAAAATAAAACAGCAGGAGAAGTTACTTATCATTTATTTGAAAGGAACGATGTCCCGTAATCGGGATATAGCAACTATTGCAATCACATCTGGTGATGAAAGCCTTCTATTGATCCCTAGTGGACACTCAATCTGTTTTTAGGGAATCTCTAATAATCCCCTCTCCCATTGGGAGAGGGGTGTAATACCAATCCCAATAAGTTGCTATATGAATCCCCTCATCCTGGCCTTCTCCCTCTGGAGAAGGTTTCAATGAGAACTTATTGGGATTGGTATTACAATATTTTCCAGACTGGCATGACATGCTGCATCCAACAATCTCAGCATACCAACAGCATTGCTTTCTACGTCGTAAATAGGATCATCGTTAAATGTCTTGGGTAATATGATTGAAACAAGATGAAATACTACTTGGGCATCCTTCAACAGCTTGCTCAATATCAGCTGCAAAAGCAAAATCTCCATCTATTCATTCGATAAGTTCTTGCTTGGTAAACTCACGGTAAGGCGAATGTTCAACCTATCGAACACCCTTATCAAAATGACCAGCCGATAGCAAAGCACCACACAAATGCGAACCGATAGCCCGATCCGCTCAAAACCAAAAAAAGCTTTTTTATTACTGACCTATAGACAAGGTGGGGATTATTTTTTAGGTTTTAACACCACAATATCTTGAAAATTGTGAATACCACCATGGTGATAATCAACGATGTCAAACCATTTTCCCCAATGCGACCGCACATAATCCTCCGGAACAAAAGTGATGCCATATTCAAAAGGCTCCTCGACCATTTTTTTTGAGTCGGATACGGTATCTTTTGCCCGCTCAATATCAGATGCATTCTCAAGTACTGTGGTAAGGTGTCCAAATTGCAAGACAAAAGCATGGCGGTTTTCGGCAAATTCCAGTTGGGCACGCTCAAATCTCTGCTCATCCATGGCTAACATAGCACGGATTGTAGGTTCATTTAGCGCACGTTCGAGAGCCCGTTTTCCATGGACAGTCAGAAAAAGTCTTCCCACCGGCGAACAGACTCTATATAGTTCAGATAAGAACTGATCCTGGCTCTTCTCGGTCAAATGCGTAAATATTGAAATAGAAATGATCGCCTCAAACTCATTGTCTTCATAGGGTATTGGAGGGGTGACCTTTGATAATTTCGCCTCCATAAAGGCCAAGTTATTATTGATCCAGTCAACATGTCTAGCATCTATATCACAACCGGCAATCCTCCCAGAATGACCCTTGAACATGCGGGCAAGACGACCACATCCACAACCAAAATCCAAAATGGACGAAAACTCTGAAAATGGTTTTGAAGAGGCTGCTGTTAGTGCACGATAGATATCAGTCCCGTGAGCGGCAAAATCCTGCTCGTTCTGTAGGCCAGACACATTAGCCATCAATTCGATCGGTGGAAATGGACTAACATATCGTTTTAGTTCAGGATTAGTAAAAATTTGGACGCGGTTTAATCCCATCCACTCTTCAAGAGGTATTCGACATCCAGACTTTAGTTGATTCATTAAAATTCCCTTAATTTATTAATACTTGATTTCAATTTGATTACCCGATTAACAAATCTATGTGCAATATTTTCCTGCTTATTTCGCGCAAATTTCAAGAATACCATTTCCACAGGCTATGCTGGCGGAACGGTTGAATGGCCCGTACTTTTGCCAGAACCAATGCACAGGGTTATCGTTTGGATCACCCGTGACATGTTTCCATTGGTGCATTTGTATTGGCTAGGAGCCTCCCATTGAAGGAAAGAATTAAGGTGTTGCCCAACATGCTCATCCCAATAGCTTGCTGTCTTGTATCGGTCTACATTCGTGTCCATAACTTGTTCCTTTTCCTTAGATGATTTGCTTGTAAAAAAGTACGCTTTACAGGTTAATGATTCCAATATTTTGCAAAAAACAAGTACTTGAACCTAAGTTTTCAGGTATTTTGTCGCCGAATAACTTGCTAAAAACACTACATACACTGAGTAATAGCTGCGTTTCAAAAATATCACGCCCAAAAACTTATATTAATATATCGCCAAAGTTTCTTCAGCCATAGCGCTTGAAGTTTTATCATAGCTCGTGGACTTTGTTAGTGAGTACAGTTTCTCTCTCGAGAGCACCAAATCTAAGAGTTGCCGGTACAAATAATCCGCACTGCCGCGTTCAAAAGCATAACCGTTTGTACCAGAATCAAGAAACTCGGTCATCCCTGAAACATTCGAGACCAGAACTGGCGTATGTGTAGCAAGGGCATTCAAAAGTACAAGTGGGCTGTTTTCATACCAGCGGGATGGGATCACTAACAGGTCAATATCTTGCAGTATACTAGCCATGGATTCTTTCGGGAAAGTACCCAAAAATTGGGCATCGTACCCTGTGGCGAGTGCTTTCAAGTTGGCCATATAAACAGCGTCTTGGTCTTCTGGCCCATAGATGCGTAGCTGCGCTGAATTACGGGGTAAACGGCAAAATGCTTCAATTAGCAGGTCGGTTCCCTTGTGGGGGGCAATTTGGCCTATGAAGCCAATGGTTGGCACATGCCCCTTAGGTCGTTCCGGTTTTGGACTGCGATCTATATCCACGCCAAACCAGATGTCATGCAAAGGAGTTTCCATGCCATTAGCCCGGTATGCGTCGCCGAGAAACTTGGTAGGTGCAATTGCCGCACGATATCCGTTGTTATAAAGGTTGTTTAGCACATCAGGCCGACAGGCAATATCTTCGATCAACATATCCATTTGCCCGCCTTTGATGCCAGGGAATTTGTGCAATGCGACAGCTACTGTAGCAATGGTCTTTGCAGCAAAAGGTGTAGTTGCCTTTCGCATCCAGCCTTGTGCATGAGGGCTACGGGCTGCTTCTTTTAGGTAGCAAGCTACGCAGTTAGTACGGGTTGCAGATGGCCCGGCACACAACTCACCATCAGCGGCTTCAAGTTTATTGTTGAAACAAAAACCAAAAAAATCTGTAAATGTCGCGTAAGTCGGAATCCCAAGCTTTGCAGTGATTTCGAGCAAAATGGCAGTGTGGTTGATCAGGTGGGTGACGTGAACAACATCAGGCTGAAGCTCGCTTAAGATCTGCTCAAATACGGGACCCATGTCAGGCTGATAATAGGTTTCTTTAACACGGGTATGCGGCAGGTGGTTTTTGTCGATACAAACGACCTTTATTCCCTGGTATTCGTATCGTGTCACCAAGTCAGCGGCGCTCGGCTCACCCTGAAAAATGGCTGACACTACTGTTACGTCATGTCCCCACGCCTGATAGTGGCGGGCCAGGTCAAGCGTATAAGTTTCGGTCCCGTAAAAATGATTGGGAAAGAAACAGTGAACGAAAAAAGTAATTTTCATGATGACGGAGATTTTTGTGTGCGCCCAATTTCGGCATACAGTTCAGCATAGGATTTATTCATCGCCTGAATGGAGAAATGTTCCTGAACGCGGGTGGCTTGTTGTTGGCCTATGCTTTCGCGTAGCTCTGGCGAATCCAACAGGTTAATAGCGATATCTGCCAGCCTATCGGCATCTGCTGGCGGGGCGAGCAATTGCGTATTGTCAACAATTTCCCCGATTGCGTCTATGTCATATCCAATGACCGGAATTCGCATGTTCATGGCAAAGGAACTCACTTGACCAAAACTCTCTTTCCAAACTGGGGCAATAAACACGGACATGCGACGATAGAATTCAGGCAACGCTTCATATCTTACATACCCAGTGAATTCGAAACATTCCTGCACACCTGCCAATTCAACGGCTTTCTGAAATGGTGCAAGCAGGCTGCCCCCACCTATAATCAGGATACGCGTCTGAGGACGACGTTGCGCGATTCGAATGAAAGGTTCGATGGATTGCCCGTTGAGTTTGTCTTCTTCAAGCCGATAGACCATACCCACACAGTCACTGGGGAGTTTCTCGTGCAGATCACGGTCAAAGTGCGAAAAATCCGAACCAGGATAGATCGTAATATGTCGAGAATTTTCCTGACCAAAAACATGACGAACATAGTCACTCACATAGACATAGCGAACAACAGTATCCGATATATACGGAGTGACCGGGGTATTTACATTTTCAATGACGGGTAGACCCAGTTGTCCTGCCGCTTCTATGGCTTTTACATACCAAGGCTCGTCAGTATCACCCCAGTAGTGGACATGGACAAAATCCGGTTGAGTCCGTTGAAAATATTCGAGAAAAGGCGCTTCATCTAACGGGAATCGGCACTCTTCGATTTCCAGTCCGACATATGCAGGCGGATCGGGAATAAAGCTTGTGATCACGCGCTGATTATATTCGCCGCCAAGGTATTCAATGAGGTCAACCACAAGGCGGGACGAACCACCCATCATAAAATTAGCAATCACATGCACGACACGTTGACGAACAGGCGCTACAGTTGCTGGCGGCTTTACAAGATAAGCACTGTTTTCGACTATTTTATCAAGTGAAACTTGCCGAGCTTTTAGACGCTGCTGACGGAGCTTTGATATTATTGGTGCAACCTTTGCCCGGAATGCTTTCGGGATAATCAGCCCAGCACTTAAA
>NZ_JBKKBJ010000128.1:0-10353 GCF_046714055.1 Methyloglobulus sp.
GCCTATAATGACATGCTGTCGGCTCACCAACCCTATAAAGACGCGCCTGATTTAATCAAGGCCGCGATCAGGGAAGCAGGCGGTGTTGCCCAGGTCGCCGGCGGCGTACCCGCCATGTGCGACGGCATCACCCAAGGCCAACCGGGCATGGAACTTTCGCTGTTCAGCCGCGATTTAATCGCCATGACCACTGCCATAGGCATGAGCCATAACATGTTCGATGGCGCCTTATATCTGGGTATATGTGACAAGATCGTACCGGGATTGCTGATCGGCGCATTGAGTTTCGGCCATTTACCCGCCGTGTTTGTGCCCGCAGGCCCTATGCCCAGCGGCATTACCAACAAAGAAAAAGCCCGCGCACGTCAAGCGTATGCCATCGGTAAAATTGGCCGGGAAGAACTGCTGGCAGCGGAATCTGCCTCTTACCATAGCCCCGGCACTTGCATCTTTTACGGCACGGCCAACAGCAACCAGATGATGATGGAAATAATAGACCTGCACTTACCCGGCAGCTCATTCATCAATCCCTACACGCCGTTACGCGATGAACTGACTAAAGCGGCAGCAAAACAGGTGTTGAAATTTACCGCATTGGGCAATGATTACCGCCCTATCGCCCATAAGGTTTCCGAGAAAGCCATCAACGCCGTCATTGGCCTATTGGCGACGGGCGGCTCCACCAATCACACCATGCACTTGGTCGCGATTGCCCGCGCTATCGGAACTTATGCTGGGCATGGATTATGGACTTGATCATTTCAAGTTTTTCCCGGCAGAAGCCGCAGGTGGCATCCCTATGTTGAAAGCTATCGCAGGGCCTTTCCCGCAAGCCACTTTTTGCCCCACCGGCGGCATTACTCCCGATAATTATAATGCTTATCTACTGTTGCCGAATGTGGCTTGGGTCGGCTGTTACTGGCTAGCGCCGCAAACTGTCATTAACGAAAAAACTGGGCAAAAGTCACGGAACTGGCAAAACAAGCCGTGGCGAATTTCATTCGGGTTTAATATTTTTCAGGCATTGTGTTAATCTAAAAACTTATCCCAGACTGAGAGCGTATCCATGACCGATCCCCGCAGCCTTACATTGAATGACAACAACAAGCCCTTATGTGAGTTACCTGTGCTATCGGGAGCGACCGGCCCCAATGTGCTGGATGTACAAAGCTTGTACAAACAAACAGGCCTATTTACCTACGATCCTGGATTTACTTCCACCGCCAGTTGCCGCTCTTCAATCACCTATATCGACGGCGAGGCCGGCGTACTGCTATATCGCGGCTATCCCATCGAACAGCTTGCGGAACAATGCACTTTCCTGGAAGTCTGCTACCTGTTGTTACATGGTGAACTGCCCAGCGATACCGAGCTGGATGAGTTTGAACATAACGTCACCATGCACACCATGGTGCACGACCAACTCAGCAATTTTTTCAAGGGCTTCCGCCGCGATGCACACCCGATGGCGATTATGGTGGGCGTGGTCGGCGCACTGTCTGCTTTCTATCACGATGCCATGGATATTCGTTCCGAAGAGGATCGTAGAATCAGTGCCATTCGTCTCATTGCCAAAGTGCCTACCATCGTTGCCATGTGCCACAAATACAGCACGGGCTCCCCCTTCATGTATCCAAAAAACAAGTTACGTTATGTCGAAAACTTTATGCGCATGATGCATGCTACGCCCTGTGATGAGTACGAACCCAATCCGGTCTTGGTCAGGGCGCTGGACAGGATATTGATACTTCATGCCGATCACGAGCAAAACGCATCGACCTCCACAGTGCGCTTGGCGGGTTCCAGCGGTGCCAACCCGTTTGCCTGTATTACCGCCGGAATTGCCTGTTTATGGGGAGCCGCGCATGGCGGCGCCAATGAAGCGGTGCTGAATATGTTGACTGAAATTGATAACGTGTCACGTATAGGCCATTTTATCGACAAGGCAAAAGACAAAAATGACCCCTTCCGGTTGATGGGATTCGGTCATCGCGTCTATAAAAACCATGATCCCCGCGCCAAATTAATGCGCGAGACTTGCCATGAAGTGCTTTCCGAACTGGAGCTGCACGATGACAAAATGTTCAAGCTGGCAATGGAATTGGAGCGGATTGCGTTGGAAGATGAATATTTCATCGCCAAAAAACTCTACCCCAACGTCGATTTTTATTCCGGTATCGTCCTGCACGCATTAGGCATTCCCAGCAAAATGTTCACCGCCATCTTTGCGATGGGCCGGACAATCGGATGGGTTGCACACTGGGATGAAATGATTGCCGATCCCGACCAAAAAATCGGACGGCCCAGGCAGCTTTATACCGGGCAAACGCGCAGGGATGTGCCGTTGCGGTAAAACCGCCTAAAAATACAGAAACACCCTTTTCTCTTAAGGATGAAGGCCTTAACAAGCTTCGATGCAGTGTAACTAAATCGAGGACAACCGAAGCCAAAAACCCTCGATTCCAATAACTCCGTCGAGGCTACTTGTTATGACTTTTCCTTACCCGCTGGCTTAATCAACCGAATTCCCAGTTCCTTTAACAGTTCGTCTGTCACCACCGCAGGTGCGCTGACCAAAGGACATGCCGCTGATTGTGTTTTGGGGAAAGCAATCACATCGCGGATGGAGGTTGATCCGGTCATTAACATAACCAGTCGGTCAAGACCAAAAGCCAGGCCACCGTGTGGGGGTGCGCCGTATTTCAAGGCATCCAGCAAGAAACCGAATTTTTCCCTGGCTTCTTCCTCGCCTATACCTAAAATCTCAAACACGGTCGATTGCATGGCGGGGCGGTTGATACGGATGGAACCGCCGCCGACTTCCGTACCGTTTAACACGAGGTCATAAGCGCGTGACAAGGCTGTGCCAGGATTTGCGACGAGTTCTTCCACTGAGCAACTGGGTGCGGTGAATGGGTGGTGTATGGCATTGTAGCGGCCACTTTTCTCGTCCCAGTCAAACATGGGGAAATCAACCACCCAAACGGGTTTCCACTCACCTTGCAACAGGTTAAGGTCGTGGCCTAACTTGACCCGTAATGCGCCCATAGCCTCATTAACGACAGTCGCCTTATCCGCGCCAAAGAAGATCAAGTCGCCGTCTTGTGCGCCTGTTTTTGCCAAGACACTCGCCCAGACTTCCACAGGGGCAAATTTAACGATGGGCGATTGCAAGCCGTCAATACCAGCGGCGCGATCATTGACTTTGATGTAAGCCAAACCTTTCGCACCGTAGATACTGACAAACTTTGTCAAATCCTCAATATCCTTACGGCTAAGCAAATCGCCGCCTTTTGGCACGCGCATGGCTGCGACACGGCCTTTAGGGTCATTGGCTGGGGCGGAGAACACCTTAAAGTCAACATTTTTCATATCATCGGCAATATCGACCAGTTCCAGCGGATTCCGCAAATCCGGACGGTCAATACCATAACGCAACACCGCTTCCTGATGGCTCATACGCGGGAACCTGGCTTCGAGTTGCACGTCGATCACTTTTGCAAACAAATGGCGAATCATCTCTTCCATCACGTTCATGATTTCATCTTCATTCATGAACGAGGTTTCGATATCAAGCTGGGTGAATTCCGGTTGCCTGTCAGCACGTAAATCTTCGTCACGGAAACAACGCACGACTTGATAATAGCGATCCATCCCCGCTATCATCAGCATTTGCTTGTAAAGCTGCGGCGATTGCGGCAGGGCAAAAAATGCGTTTTCATGGGTACGGCTAGGGACGATGTAATCCCGGGCACCTTCGGGCGTGGCTTTGGTCAGATAAGGTGTTTCAATTTCAAAAAACTCGTGATCGTCGAGAAAATTCCGTAACACCCGCGTCACATCGCGGCGCACTTTCATTTTTTCCTGCATGACAACGCGGCGTAAATCAATGTAACGGTAGCGCAAACGTAATTCTTCGTTGACCTCTATCTCGCTTTCCACAGGGAATGGCGGGGTTTCCGACTCGTTCAGCACTTCAATGTGCTTAGCCAGTATTTCGATTTCTCCCGAGACCATATTAGGGTTAACCGTACCTTGAGGCCGGTCGCGGACTACACCCGTAATTGCCAGTACGTATTCACTACGGACATGTTCTGCTGTAGCGAAGGCTTCTGCCACATCAGGATCGACGACAACTTGCACCAGACCCGCACGATCCCGAAGATCAATAAAAATTACTCCACCGTGATCCCTCCGTCTGTGCACCCACCCGCAGATGGTAACGGTTGCTCCTAGCTGTTGTTTATTAAGTTCTCCGCACATGTGGGTACGCATATTAGTCTCTGGATTATTGTATTATTGTGGAATGGGCAAAAGGGTGTGCACATACCTGTCTTCATGAGGATTTTCAGTCACTGGTGCTGGAAGTGGCAGAACTAGTTGAACTGCTGCTAGAACTGGCAGGACTTGCCTTTTCGCCAGCAACATTCTTTTTGCTGCCGCTTTTGAAATCGGTTTCATACCATCCGACACCCTTCAACCTGAACCCGCTTGCGGAAATTTTTTTCGCCAAGTCCGGTTTTTTGCAAATCGGGCATTCCGTTAGGGGAGCTTCACTGATTTTTTGTAAGGCTTCGTATGCGTGACCGCAGGACTGACATCGATATTCGTAAATTGGCATAATTGCTCCAACAAGCTCACTCAAAACTATCAAAGCTACCGTAATGGGGGGCTTTAGTAGTTTTTTCAAGGCACTTGGCTATAAAATGAAGCTATTTTACAGACATCCCCCTAAATAATGAAAACATTAACCATCACCCGCCCCGACGACTGGCATGTACACGTCCGAACTGGCGCGATTTTGAAAACCGTGTTGCCGCATACAGCCAAGCAATTCGCACGAGCCATTATCATGCCCAATTTGAAACCGCCAGTTACGACAGTTGATCAGGCCTTATTGTACCGGGATGAGATTCTGGAAGCGGTGCCAACGGGTTTGGACTTTACGCCACTAATGACGCTTTACCTTACCGCTGCAACCACGGAAGCAGAGATAAAAAAAGCGGCAAAATCTGAACACATCCATGCGTTTAAACTCTATCCGGCGGGTGCAACTACCCATTCTGATTCTGGCGTTGCCGATATTAAAGCAGCCTATCCACTGTTTGCGGCGATGGAAAAACATCAAATACCCTTGCTGATTCATGGTGAAGTCACCGATGAACAATGCGATATTTTTGATCGTGAACGGGTATTTATAGACAGGTACTTGGTAGATATCGCCAAAAGTTTTCCTGCCTTGCGTGTAGTCCTGGAGCATGTCACGACATCCGAAGCGGTGCAATTTGTCAAAGATGCCAGCAGCTACGTAGCGGCAACCATAACCCCGCAGCATTTGTTGTACAACCGCAATGCCCTGTTCGGCGGCGGCATCCGTCCACATTATTATTGTTTACCCGTATTAAAGCGCGAACAACACCGTTTAGCCTTGGTCAAAGCCGCAACTAGCGGTAATCCCAAATTCTTTTTAGGCACAGACAGCGCACCGCACACAACTTCCATGAAAGAATCGTCCTGCGGATGCGCTGGTTGTTTCAGTGCCCCAATCGCATTGGAACTCTATGCGGAAGCGTTTGAATCGGTGAATGCGTTAAATAAACTAGAAGGCTTCGCCAGCTTTCACGGCGCTGATTTCTACCGCTTGCCCAGAAACTCCGGCACCATCACCCTGAAAAAAATCAGTTGGGACGTGCCTTCAAGTTATGGTGACAATGGGGCTTCGATTACGCCGATTAAGGCGAATGAAGTTGTGAGTTGGCAGATACAATAAACAAATATTTGGGTAATGAATGAGGCTATCAAAGAATCCAGGTTGCCGTCGAAACCGGTAGGGCGGATTAGACGCGCAAACCTTGCGAACTCCAAGCAAGTAAATTTTCCGCGCGTCGTAATCCGCCATTTCGATTTACACCGCCTTAGTCGGATTACCTATAGCCAGACGGGGCATGTTACCCCATCTGTAGGGTTTTACCTTGGATCAATTCGGGTTGTGCGACACGTCCGTACCACGTTGGACAGGGTTTCAAGCCCCGTCCCGCTTCGATAACTTGATCTTAACGCGGATGCGGATCAAGCGGCGCTAAACTGCCATCTTCGGGGTTTTCCAGTGGGCCGCCCTCACCTTCTGGCAGGTTGCCGTCGTTAACAAGGAAGTTTTGCCTTTGGAAGTAGGCATTCTTGATGAATTCATAACGGTCTACTAGCGAGGTTATCGGCGCGCTTGTCAATTGCATTCAGCACGTACATGCCACTGCTGATTCCTGCTTCAACTGACCTGGGAAAGCGCCGAAACCGACGTACGTGGCTGGATTCGTAGCGGCATCACCGATCAAGCCGGTCACGCCCCCGGGCGAGCTTGGCTCCAGTAGGGGCAATACCAGATAAGGGCCAGTAGGAATTCCCCAAACGCCTAATGTTTGGTCGAAATCTTCATGATGCTTGGGCAGGTCTATAATCGATGCGACATCAAACAGACCACCTAAACCAGTTGTGGAATTAAGCAAAAAACGCGAACCGTCCAGGCCAGTTTGCGCCAGCTTGAACTGCAACAAGTCGTTGATGGTGACTGCAATATCGTTAATATTGCTGAAAAAATTTGACACGCCTTGATCGGCAAACTCTGGCATGATCCAGTGATAGCCCTTGGCTACTGGCTTCATGGAATACTGGTCAAACTTATCATTAAACGATTGCACTCCATCAAACACTGCATACGGACGCATTTGCCGCCCTCAAGGCGTTCACCGAAAGCCATCATCGCGTCGCCAAAGCAACACCCCCTGAATTGGCCGACGGATGGTTGCCTTGGGCCATGCGGGCATCGGCAACTTTAAGGGCCACCTGCCCGGCACCTACCACGGCGTGTCAGGCCACCATGTGCAAGAATACCTGGGCGAGTTTTGCTATCGGCTGAACCAGTGCTTTTGGGAAAACCAAATCCCCAACCGCTTGATGAAGCTGTGCGTCATGCACCAACCGGGTTTTATGCAACCTGTGGGTTGTTCATAGCCATGATAAGATATTTGCAATTCCATTTCGTATGGCTCAAACTTTGACATTCTCTCATTTTCGATTCTCCGTATCAGTGATCAAGCACCTGAGAATCGGCCTGACTGCCTAATAGGCCAAACCTCTGAGAACTTCCCCAGCCTAGCCGGGGGGTTACCTTATTTAATGAATGTACGCCTGCATTTTAGTTTGTTGCACATGACCAACCATTCCCTTTCCAATCGCGACTTTTCCGTTTTGTGGCATCCCTGCACGCAAATGAAAGACCACGAAACTTTTCCGATCATTCCGATTAAAAAAGGACAAGGTGTTTGGCTGGAGGATTTTGACGGCAACCGCTATCTGGATGCGATCAGTTCCTGGTGGGTCAATCTGTTCGGACATGCCAATCCCACAATCAATACGGCATTGAAAGACCAGCTTGATACGCTGGAACATGTCATTTTTGCTGGCTTCACGCACGAACCTGCGATCAAACTGGCGGAAAAACTGGTTGAAGTCACACCTGAAGGTCTGAATCGTTGCTTTTATGCTGACAATGGTTCTGCGGCGGTAGAAGTCGCGCTCAAAATGAGTTTCCATTACTGGCGTAACCTAGGCCATACATCAGGTCAAACGCAAAAAACCAAATTCATCACGCTGGAAAATAGCTATCATGGCGAAACTTTGGGTGCGTTAGCCGTCGGCAATGTGCCGTTGTACAAAGAAACCTACGCACCGTTGTTGATGGACGTGATTACCGTACCTGGGCCTGATTGCTATTACCGCGAACCAGGCGAGTCCTGGGCGGAGTATTCATTACGCCGTTTTGCTCTATTAGAGAATACGTTACGGGATAACGCTGAATCGGTTTGCGCTGTGATTATCGAGCCTTTAGTGCAATGTGCCGGCAATATGCGGATGTATGACCCCGTGTACTTGAAATTACTGCGCGAGGCTTGCGATAAACACAGGGTACATTTAATTGCTGATGAGATTGCCGTCGGTTTTGGGCGTACGGGAACACTATTTGCCTGCGAACAGGCTAACATTAGTCCAGATTTTATGTGTTTGTCGAAAGGATTGACGGGGGGCTATTTGCCGTTGTCGGCGGTGTTGACGACCGATGAAATTTATCAGGCGTTTTATGATGATTACCAGAAGCAGACTGCATTTTTACATTCGCACAGTTACACGGGTAATGCGTTGGCGTGTAGGGCTGGACTTGCAACCCTGGAAATTTTTCAGCAGCAAAACGTCATTGCGAAAAACCAATCGTTAGCAAAAATGATGGCAACGGCGGCAACGCGATTCCATGAACATCCGCACGTTGCCGAGGTTCGGCAAATCGGCATGATATTGGCGATTGAATTGGCAAAAAATAAACACACCCGCGAACCTTATCCCTGGCAAGAACGGCGCGGCTTACGGGTTTATCAATACGCATTGTCCAAAGGGGTGCTATTGCGTCCGCTGGGCAATGTCATTTATTTCATGCCGCCTTATATCATTAACGAGGACGAGTTGCGGTTAATGGCTGAAATCGCCTGGCAAGGCATACAGCTAGCGGTAAAGGATTGATATGCGGATTCCCAGGCTCTATGTGCCTTTGGCATTGGCGCTGAACGGACAGGTCGAGCTGGATGATGACAGCGGTCATTATGTGAGGACGGTGTTGCGGTTAAAAAAAGACGATGCCATCATCCTGTTTAATGGCAACGGCGGAGAGTACGCCTGTGTGTTGAGCCAAGCCAGCCGAAAAACGGTGTTGATTACGATCAAGTCCTGGTGTGAACGTAGCGTGGAATCGCCCTTGCAGGTAACTTTAGGTTTAGGGGTTTCGCGTGGTGATCGTATGGATCTGTCGGTACAAAAAGCCGTGGAATTGGGCGCAAACCAGATTACACCGCTAATGACGGAACGATGTGTTGTGCAGTTCAAGGAAAAAAAACTGCAACGCTTGCAACATTGGCAAAAAATCATCCAACATGCGGCGGAACAAAGTGGCAGGACAGTTTTACCAGAATTGACAGATATGGCGGCTTTACAAAACTGGGCAGGCAGTCAACATGGTTTGAAAGTGTTTCTTGATCCTTATGCAGAGCGTTCGTTGGCGCAACTACAACCTGACGACATGAAAGTGACCTTATTGGCCGGGCCTGAAGGCGGCTTTAGCGACCAGGAACGGAGCGTTGTCAAGGCCGCAGGATTTATCCCAGTACGATTGGGATGCCGTATATTAAGGACGGAAACCGCAGCTATTGCCGCATTGTCTGCCGTGCAGACGTTATGGGGGGATTTTCGCGCATGAAGCGTTGTCTGTACGCTTTAATACCATTGTTAGTACTACTATCCGCTACTTTTCTTGCCTGCTTCCTAGCTTATTTTGTGGTGTTAGTATGGGATGACGGCCTGTCGTTTCGTACCATCATCAGAAAATCCACCCAATTATTTTTAGTGCTGAGCATTTTCCCGGCAATGCACTATCTAAGGTTAAACAAATTTGACCTAGGTTTTTCAGCCAGGTCTGTATTTATAAAGCAGCTATTACAGGGAGTTGGTTTGGGTTTTATTACCTTACTGCCTGTTTTCATTGTGCTTTACCTGCTCGGCGTTAATATTATTGATGAATCCCAGCCTTGGACACTGCCCTGGGTAAGCAAAAAACTGGTCATTGAATTATTGCTCGCACTGCTCATTTCATTGTTTGAAGAACCTGTTTTCAGGGGAATACTGCTCACCGGGTTAAACAAGAAAATGTCTGTCAGGGCAGCGATTTTAATCAGCGCATTTTATTATGCCATCCTGCATTTTTTGGACAGCAAAACCCAAATACCAACACAAGAACTTAACGTATTCAGTGGGTTTAAATTGCTGGGAGAGGCCTTTGCCCATTTGCTAAACCCTGAAATCCTGTCGGCATTTTTTGCTTTGTTTGCGGTCGGTGTGTTCTTAGGTGTACTCAAGACCCAGGTGAACGCCAGCTTAGGTCTATGTATAGGCTGTCATGCCTGTTGGGTGTGGCAGATTAAATTGAGCAAAAGCTTATTCAATACCAACCTCAGTTCGGATTATCTCTATCTGGTCAGCAGTTACGATGGCGTTATTGGGCCGTTGGTAACAACGTGGTTGGTTTTGGCGATTGCCGGTTACTTTTTGTATAAGTGGCTAAATTATCGGAATTTTTAGTGCCTTGTTGATTCGGCTTATGTTAAACTAATAGGAGATCGTTAAACTATCAAGTTGGAGTTAAACATGCTTACCATGAATGTTTTAAGCAAAGGCCAAATTGTTATTCCGGCAGAAATACGCCACCGTTACGGGATTAAGCCCGGCACTCCAGTTGAGATACGCGAAGTGGGAGAC
>NZ_JBKKBJ010000129.1:0-6704 GCF_046714055.1 Methyloglobulus sp.
TTTTTCCAGAATCCTGGCGAAAAGTTTCCTTGTCAGCGCCGATATGGCACATGCTTATCATCCCAATTTTCCTACCGCTTACGACCATGAGCATAAGGTCATGCTAAACAATGGCCCGGTAATCAAAATGAATGCGAACCAACGCTATAGCTCAGAAAGCATTTCGGAAGCGTTGTTTATCGACTGGTGCCATCAGGCGGATGTACCTTATCAACGCTATTCGCACCGCTGCGACCTGATGTGCGGCAGCACGATAGGCCCCATTATCTCTGCCAAATTGGGGATTCGCTCTGTTGATGTCGGCGCCCCAATGTGGGCTATGCACAGCATTAGGGAGAGCGCCGGTGTCATCGACCATGACTATATGATCAGGGTTTTGAAAAGATTTTTCCTGACGCGCGTGAATGTTCAGGCCGATTGAGTCTTGCCACAATGACAGGGGGGCCAGCACGCTTTTATGTAGCTATTTATATTAGTTGTAAGTTATAGTTAGACTAAGACTTTGGGGGATGAAAATGTGTACTTTTATACGCCTACAAAGCCAAGTCATTACTAACTTGACTTTATCACTACGACCTTGTCCTGTAGCGGCGTTATTATAACAATAAGGCAACACACCTTAACCAGCGGAATTTATCGCTTTCTCTAAGTGTAAGCAACTAAGCGCCATAAAGAAATGAAGGGTACTTTCTTAACAAGAACGCTGCTATGCCTGACGCTGTTGCTTTCAGACTGCCTATGCGCCGACGATGAAAATCTTGAATTCAAGATCAAAGCCGGTTACCTGTATAACTTCACCAAATTTATTACTTGGCCTAAGGTCAATAGCGCTACGTTCAATCTGTGTATCATAGGCGCCGATCCTTTTGGTGCCGATATTGGCCCTATCGAAAAAAAATCTGCATTTTCCCTACCTATCAAGATATTAAGACTGGATGAAGCTGATTTCCTGTCCGCTTCTAACTTGAGAGGGGGCTGCCAAATTCTTTATGTCAGTGCCGCCAATAAGCTGAAAATAGTTTTTGAAAAGATTCAGGCCCTCCCATATAAACATAAAATCCTTGTCGTTGGAGAAAGTGAAGCCTTTGCCGCAGAAGGCGGGATGATCGGCTTTGTCAATAGAAATGACAAAATCAAGCTGCAAATTAACCTTCAATCGGTAAAACAAACCGACTTG
Source organism: Methyloglobulus sp. (assembly GCF_046714055.1). Taxonomy (GTDB): domain Bacteria; phylum Pseudomonadota; class Gammaproteobacteria; order Methylococcales; family Methylomonadaceae; genus Methyloglobulus. Next base: position 1,178 of record NZ_JBKKBJ010000129.1, read on the forward strand.
AAAATCAGCGCTAAATTATTAGAGATCGCCGAGCTGATCAAGGAAGAAAGCCATGATTAAGAAACTCAGGGACTTGTCAATCAACCGCAAGCTTTTGTTAATATTGCTGTTTTCCAGCTTGGTGTCCATGCTCTTTGCAGGTTTTTTCCTATTCCTTCTGGAGGTTGAAGAATTTCAACGCACGACCAAAGACGATATGTCAGCATTGGCAGAAGTCATTGGCAACCGCAGCTCCGCTGCCTTGATGTTTGATGACCGGAATTTGGCCATAGAAAATCTGGCTGTATTCAACAACATCCCTGCTGTACAAGTGACTTGCTTATATGGCGATCAAGATAGGGTTTTTGTTGGGCTGGCGAACAATGCCGATGCCAGCCAAACCTGCCCGGTTTCCATCGAGGGAGAAACAACCCGGTTCGAAAGCAAACAACTGGTAATTGTTAAACCCATTAACTTGGACAATGACAAAGTCGGTACCGTTTATATCCGTGCTAATTTGTCCCATGCCTACTGGCAAAAAATCCAGTTTATCGGCATGCTGTTTTTAGTGCTGTCGGCAGTTTCTTTGCTGACATTTTTGCTCTCACAACCCCTGTTAAAACTGATCTCGATACCCATACAAAAACTAGTCAGTACCGTCAAGCTGATTAGCGCTACCGGCGATTATTCACTCAGGGCAACCAAACTGAGCAATGACGAGATGGGATTACTGGTTGAATCATTCAATGGCCTGATTGAAACCGTCGAAACCCAGAGCCAGGCTTTAACGCAGGCAAAAAACCGGTATTTGACACTGTACGACGATAACCCGACTATGGTTTTCAATATTTCCAAAGATGGCCTTATTGCTTCAGTCAACCTCACCGGCTCCAAACAACTGGGCTTAACCGTAGAAGAGCTGCAAAATTGTTCTATATTTGATTTCATCCACTCGGATGACACTTCCCTGATGCAGGACTTGATCGAGCGCTGCCTCACCAGCCCTTTGCAGATCCACAACCAGGAAATGCGTAACATTTGCTATAACGGGCGTGTTATCTGGATCAGGGCGACCGCGAGATTGGTCGAAAATGAACAGCATATGAGCAGTTTATTAATCGTTTACGAAGATATAACCGAAACACGTTTATTGAATGAACAAATCGCTTATCAGGCAGACCACGATGCGTTGACCGGACTTGCCAACCGGAACAAATTCGACCGCCACTTGAAACGGGCAATTACCCTGGCCCATCAGGAAAACACCGAACATGCCCTGTGCTACCTGGATCTCGACCAATTTAAGGTTGTTAACGACACCTGCGGACATTTGGCAGGCGACGAATTGCTTAAGCAACTCGGTTTGTTACTCAGAAAAAATATCCGGCAATATGATTTTGTCGCCCGTCTTGGCGGTGATGAATTCGGGATATTAATGTACAACTGCTCGTCCGCCCAAGCTTCTCAAGCCTGTGAGAAATTGCGCGACTTAATCAAGGATTATAGTTTTGCCTGGGAAGACAGGAGCTTTACCATCGGTGTCAGTATTGGGGTGTCATCCATTAACATCGTCAGCGGCAATGCTGTCGATCTGTTTAAAGCAGCCGATGCAGCTTGTTATGCGGCAAAAGAAAAGGGACGAAACCGGGTTCATGTGTTCAGTCCCGATGATGAAGATCTGGCTATGCGTCAAGGCGAGATGCAATGGGTGGAAAAAATTCACCAAGGATTGGAGCAAAAACGCTTTTTCCTGTATGGACAAGCTATCGTCCCACTCCTGGACAGCGAGGACAATGCCGAAGAAGGCTTACATTTTGAAGTATTGCTCCGTTATCGCGACGACCGAGGCAATATCATTCCGCCTGGCGTTTTTTTGCCGGCCGCCGAGCGCTACAATCTAGCACCTGAACTGGATCGCTGGATAATCGCATATCTACTTGAATGGCTGGCCGGCAAACCAGATTTTCTCAAAACCTTATCGGTTTGCTCGATAAATCTGTCAGGCTTGTCGTTGTCTGATGATACCATGCTGAAATTTATCTCAGAACAGTTCCTACGGTGGAACGTCCCGACCAACAAGCTCTGTTTTGAAATAACTGAAACCGCCGCCATTTCCAATTTAGCACACGCCACCCAATTTATTAATCATCTGAAAGAACAAGGTTGCCTGTTTTCGCTGGATGATTTCGGTAGCGGTTTATCGTCGTTTGCTTATCTAAAAAATTTACCGGTGGATTACCTTAAGATTGATGGCCTGTTCGTCAAAGACATCCTTGATGATCGGGTCGATCTGGCTATGGTGAAATCTATTAATGAAGTCGGACATGTCATGAATAAAAAGACCATTGCCGAATTTGTTGAAAATGAACGTATCTTTAAACTGCTTAAAACGCTTGGCATTGATTATGCCCAAGGCTATGGTATCGGCAAACCAGTCCCCTTGGAGGAACTTAAACCCCTAACCTCTTTATTTGGCAGCATCTAGAAATGAATATTCAAGGGAGAATAGGTGTTAAATGTTTGGCAATGATGATCGTATTCAGTGCAACAACGAGCTATGCCGCTGACGAGGAGATGGATGACTTTTTTTCCATGACCCCTGCCGAACTGGCTGCAATGCCAGTCACCATAGACACAGGGACATCGAAACCAAATTTCCGGTCGGCAGGATCGACCAGCGTGATCACCGAAGAACAAATTAAAACGATGGGTGCAACTGAGCTGCATGAAAATTTGGAGACTATTCCGAGGATACACGCTAGCTTACAGCCCATGTCCAATGACCTTAGTTACAACATAAGAGGTATCGCTAATGTAAATAACTCGCAAATATTGTTCTTGCTGAACGGGACTCGTATTACCACAGCCTTTCGCGGCTCAACGGAGTCCGCCCTGGATTTGCCTGTGGCAGACATCCAGCGCGTGGAAGTTATCAGGGGGCCGGGTTCTGCCGTCTATGGTGCCGATGCTTTTGCCGGTGTTATCAATGTAATCACCAAAAAAGCCCAAGACATCAATGGCACCCAATTGGGCGTACGTGCCGGCAATTGGGATTCCCAAAGCGGTTGGGGACAATATGGAAGCCAGTGGGCGGGTTGGGATGTTGCCACCAGCATACAGTACAACATACCAGGGGGGCGATAGCGGACGGATTAACCAGGAAGACAGCCAAACCCTCATTGATAGGGCAATGGGAACAAATGCTTCCTTGACTCCTGGAGCCATGAACACCCAGTATAAATCCTTGAATACGCACCTAAACCTGCAACGCAAGCATTGGGATGTCGGGTTTTGGGTGTTTAATGGCTTTGACATAGGGACAAGATCAGGGGCTGGCGGGGCATTAGACCCTACGGGTGCAGGCGAAAGCGCCCAATATTTGGCTGATATGCGGTTTTCAACAGAAGACTGGTTTGATGATTGGGAATTCCTGGCGCATCTCAGTTATTTACATTCCGATGTCAGCGCCAGGGTCAATATCTTTCCTGACAATGCATTTTTGCCCATAGATGCCAAAGGAGATATAAATTTTCAATCCCAAGCATTGGTACTATTTCCCGATGGTGTCATTGAAGATGTAAAGCATGTCCAGCAAGTTCCATCTATCGAATTGACTTCCCTGTATAAAGGCCTGGACAAGCACCTGTTTCGGTTCAGCACGGGATTCAGGTATGAAGAACTTACTGTCAATAATCTTTCCAACTATAATTACGGAAAGAACTTGCCACCCGTGGTGGATGCCACCTTAACCGATAAAACCGATACGCCTTTTGCTTTTTTAAAAGATGCCAACCGGACTATTGCCACCTTCCTGTTGCAGGACGAATGGCAGATTGCCGACGATTGGCTCATGATTGCCGGGGTACGTTATGACCATTATTCTGATTTTGGCTGCACGGTTAACCCCAGGTTTGCCGTGGTGTGGGATATCAACGAACAACTAACCAGTAAATTCCTTTATGGCAAGGCATTCAGGGCGCCCAGTTTTTTTGAGCTGGGCCTTCAAAATAGCTCAGTAAATATTGGCAACATGAATTTAAAACCAGAGACTATCAATACCGTTGAATGGGCGTTTGATTACCGGCCTGTCTCATCCTTTAGGACAGCCCTCAACCTTTACTACTATCACATTGATGACCCGATAGCGATTGTGCCTGTTAGCCCAACAGTTTCACAATACAACAACAGCGGTGTTCAAAATGGGTACGGGGCCGAACTGGAATGGAATTGGCAATTACCAGATAAATGGAACTTATCGGGAAATTATGCTTGGCAATACTCACGCAGCGACCAGACCAACAGACAGATAACTGGCGTAACCGAAAATCAGGTTTATTTTGCCGCCATTTGGCAGTTTATGCCACAGTGGCAGTTTCAATCACAACTGAAATGGATAGGCGGCAGAACCCGTGACGTTGGCGACACCAGGCCATTGAACGATTATGAAACCATAGACTTTACCTTACGGGGCAAAAAGCTTTGGGGGCATCTCAATCTTGCCGCCTCCCTAAGGAATGTTTTTGATGCCAATAACCTGGAACCGGCAGGCATTAAAGAACTACCTGTCAACCTGCCCTTACCGGGGCGCAGCTTTTATCTCGAAGCATCCATTGATTTTTGATCGAACACCCACCTTGAGACAAGCGGAATTAAGTTTTGACCTAGAAAACCGTGCCATAGATTTCAATCTGGCTGATGGGGCAGAACTGTATTTAATCCGGCAATTCTATAGTCAACCCGAATCCGATCAAATATTTACAACGCTGTTAAGCGGCTTGCACTGGCAAGAGGAAGACATTTTTATTTTCAGGAAGTGGGTTAAGGTCCCCCGCTTGATGTGTTGGTATGGCGATCCCGATGCCTATTATGAATATTCAGGCATCAATCATCAGCCAAAACCGTGGACTTCAGAATTGCGGGACATCAGGGAAAAAGTAGAACAGCAATGCCGGTGCGCCTTTAACAGCGTTTTAGCTAATTTATACCGGAACGGCAAAGACTCCATGGGCTGCCATGCCGACGATGAAAAAGAGTTAGGCATAAACCCTGTGATTGCCTCATTGAGCCTGGGGGATGGACGCTTGTTTAAAATGCACCATAAAAAAAGCAAACAAACATTGGCTATCAATTTGGCACACGGCGACCTACTGGTTATGGGAGGAACCTGCCAACAGCATTGGCTGCATTCGGTGCCCAAAACCAAGATAATCAAAACACCGCGCATCAACTTGACGTTTCGGGAAATACTGACGGGTTAAACGACCTTATTTGATGGCTACGTCACAGTTAAATAAAGACAACTGGACAACCAATTTGCTGTAATAGAGTTTTATAACCCATCGAAAATTTGGTAAACTTTTAGGCGATAATGGCTGGTTTATCCAGTTCAACGTCGTATTTTTTTGTCACTATTGAAGTGAAGGCATTGCTAATTATATATAGATACTGTATAAGTTTTGGGTCATTAACATGCACCGGGAGGTTGCGATGGATTGTCCAAAATGCGGGAAGCAGGCGAGTTGCAAAGACGGCCAAGTGAATGGGCGGC
>NZ_JBKKBJ010000130.1:0-10490 GCF_046714055.1 Methyloglobulus sp.
TGAATACGCTGGACGCACCCAAGCCTAACAGCTTGTGGGCGCGATCGGTCAGGCCACGTCCGATTATTAAAGGAATCCGTCCACCTGCACGCACTTCATCCAACAACACATCGGTTTTTAATTCAAAGGTGCTGACCACTTCATCGCTATCATGGCGTTTGACGACACCTTCATAAGGGTAAATATCTATCACATCCCCCATATTCATGGTGGTCACGTCGCACTCGAACGGCAATGCACCCGAATCTTCCATGGTGTTAAAGAAAATCGGCGCTATCTTGCCGCCAATGCAAACGCCGCCTTCGCGTTTGTTAGGAATATAAGGGATGTCGTTGCCCATGAACCATAGCACCGAATTAGTTGCCGATTTGCGGGATGAGCCTGTGCCGACCACATCGCCGACATACGCAACCGGAAAGCCTTTCTGCTTGAGTTCGTCAATCTGCTGCTCGGCGTTGGTAATGCCTTCGCGCGGCATTTTCAACATGGCTTTGGCATGTAAGGGAATGTCGGGGCGCGACCAGGCATCGGGTGCGGGCGACAGGTCATCGGTATTGGTTTCGCCGGTGACTTTAAACACCGTGACGGTCATCTTGTCAGGCACTTCCGGCTTACTGGTGAACCATTCCGCATCCGCCCAGGATTGGATCACCTGCTTGGCGTAGGCATTGCCCGCCTCGGCTTTTTCCTGCACATCGTGGAAAGCATCGAAGATCAGCAAGGTATGGGACAACGCTTTTGCGGCGATGGATGCCATTGCTGCGTTATCCAATAACTCGATCAATGGCGCGACATTGTAACCGCCCAGCATGGTTCCCAGTAATTCGGTCGCCCGGGTTGCCGTTAAAATGGGGGAATTGACCTCGCCTTTAGCCACCGCCGCCAGGAATCCGGCCTTGACATAAGCCGCTTCATCGACACCCGCCGGAATACGGTTTGCCAGCAAATCCAGCAAGAACGCTTCTTCGGCAACTGCTCCCTGCGTTGCCCTACCTCCTGCATCCATGCAGTCGTCTCCGGCTGGCGGTTGCTTGATTAATTCAACCAAAGCTGCTGTTTGTTCGGCATCCAGTGGTTTCGGCACTACGCCTTCGGCGGCGCGTTCGGCTACGTGTTTACGGTATTTTTCTAACATGAGGAATCCTTTAAAGATGATTTAAAAATTGCAACTTTCAAAGGTAAATTTATGCACCTTTGCATATATTTGGAATCCTATTCTCATTATTTATAATCTTATTTAATTCGATGTCGTAGGTCGTGTACCACGACACGCTGGATATTACGAACATCCAAAAAATGCCTGACCCGCATTATTAGCTCCACGGCGAGCATTACGCTTAACCATAGCACTACCGCATTTTGGACAGGTCACTTCATTTTTTGCCACATTAACAATATTTGTGGTAATTGGGTTAGATAATTTTACGCCTTGGATCATTTGAGTCAGTTTACTTCCATCAATCAACTCGATATTACGACCATTGGCGAATGCCTTTGCTTCGTTGGTATACACGCCAGATGTGACGACATATCCGCTCACAGCGCCCTTAGCTGCCATCACTCCATATAGTTCTCTTACGACTTCCACCCCCACCTTATAAGCTTTCCATTGCTTGCATTGAACTAGATGAGTTTCGCCATTTTTCTTTAATACCAGATCAACTCCGCCATCTGGCCCATTTCCACCGATTTCAACCACCGTAAACCCACGTTGTCGAAATACCTCACCTACAAGCATTTCAAACTCTCGCCAGCTCATATCTAACAGCACATTCTGTTTGCCACGCTGCTTCGTTTCGCTTAGTAAATGTTCTCGTTTTTTGCGATCAAAAAACGACAATACCGCACCCAATGAGAAAACAAAAGGCAACAAATACTGGCCTATTGTTGCAAATGTCTTGGACATCTGTGATCCAAGAAACTCACCCATTTTACCAGGTTGAACAGCTAAAGCGACTTCGTTTGAAGCGACGTTGTGTAACCAAAAATAAGTAATCAATGCAATCCCTACATCGCTCCACCAAGGCAACATCTTTGCAATACCCAATAAATCATCTAAAACACCATCTTTCCTACGCGCCATTCTCAATACTCCTATAAAGAATCTTTATTAGCGGTTAGATTGATAATAAAACCGCAACATTTTAATTATAGAAGTTTATCTAATAGTGTTTTGCTTACATTACTCCGTCGCCCGAACAGTTACATCATTGGTGCCTTAATAATTCACATATCATTCAGTGAAAGCTCGCCGGACAAGCGCCAACGCATCATCACCAGGGATTGTTTGGACGCGCCCAGCCCGTACGTCGTCCCGCCGCCCTAGGGCTTCTTTAACCCAAAGCTGCCGTACATATCCCTCTTCAGCCGGGTCTAGGCTTTCAACCAGTCGGTCTGCAAGTAAAGCCCTTGCCTCACTGGGTAATGCAAGTGCTTCTTCGGTAATTTGTTCGACAGTCGATATCATGGCTAAAACTCCTTCGTTTCAATCGGTTAATACATGGCAAGTATAAAAAATACGTATTACTCCATCACCCCAACAATCGCATCACCCATTTCTTTAGTCCCGACTTTGGACTGGGGGTTCAAATCGGGTGTGACATATTTGCCTTCCCTGACGACTTTTTCGATGGCTTGTTTTATACGCTTGGCGGCATCAAATTCACCCAAATGATTCAGCATCATCACTCCAGCCATGATAACCGCAGCGGGATTCGCCAGATTTTTTCCGGCAATGTCCGGTGCGCTGCCGTGGACGGCTTCAAACAAGGCGGCATCATCGCCAATATTAGCGCCGGGAATAAGGCCAAGCCCACCCACCAAACCCGCCGTCAAATCCGACAAAATATCGCCAAACATATTGGTGGTAACGACGACATCAAACTGCTGGGGATTCATGACCATGTGCATACAGGCGGCATCGACAATTTTTTCGTCAAACTGAATATCTGGATACCGTGCCGCCGTTTCCCTGGCGACATCCAGGAATATGCCCTGGGTGTATTTTAAGATATTGGCTTTATGGCAAACGGTGACTTTCTTGCGATTATTGTCGCGGGCGTATTTGAACGCATATTCGATTACACGCTGTGACCCGCTGCGTGTGACCACCGCCAAACTTTCGGCAATGTCTTTTTTAGGGGTCAGGTAATGCTCAAGCCCTGAATACAGCCCCTCGGTATTCTCCCTAACGATAACGATATCAACATCATCATACCGTGTTTTAACGCCTTCCCAATTCGCGGCGGGGCGAACATTGGCGTACAGCTCATATTTTTGCCGTAACGCCACATTGATACTTCTGAATCCTGTGCCGACCACCGTAGTTAGCGGGCCCTTAAAAGCCACTCGCGTGTTGTCGAAAGAATCCAGGGTTGCTTCCGGCAACGGGGTGTCGAATTTGTCATACGCTGCCATACCCGCATACGCTTCTTCCCACTGTATGTTTGCGCCGGACGCGCCTATTACTTTAACCGCCTCATCCATAATGGACGGGCCAACACCATCGCCTTTTATCAGCGTGACTTTATGCATTCATTACTCCATAAAAATATTCATTGGTAATCTTCAAAACCTTTGCAACTTTTTCGCTGAATTCTGGGCGGAGTTGCTAACGATTAACACTTGTTATTGATTATATATGAATAGGGATGCCTTTGAATTCAATAATTCATCCCAAAACCCTTATGCTTTCAGATTACAGCTTAGGACAAACCAAACTGCTTTTGTTATGATTAGGCTTGGCTAGCACACTGACTTATTCAATCAATAGCAGGAGTTTACATGAATCGCGTCATTCCCCCACCTGATGGCAAACCGATCACTTCGCAGAATGGCAAGCTGATAGTGCCTGATAATCCGATTATTCCGTATATTGAGGGGGATGGCACTGGGCCAGATATATGGCGAGCTACGGTGCGGGTTTTAGATGCAGCCGTTGACCAGGCTTATTCGGGGCAACGCAAAATTCATTGGTTGGAGGTTTATGCGGGCGGGAAAGCCCATCAGTTGTTCAATAACTGGTTGCCTGACGAGACTATTGAAGCTTGCCGTGAATATCTAGTCTCCATTAAAGGGCCGCTGACCACGCCCATAGGAGGCGGCATCCGTTCTTTAAATGTGGCCTTGCGACAATTACTGGATATGTATGTCTGCTTAAGACCGGTACGCTGGTTTAAGGGCGTGCCTTCGCCCGTGAAACATCCTGGGTCGGTTGATATGGTGATTTTTCGCGAGAACACCGAAGACATTTATGCAGGTATCGAATTTGCGCAAGGCAGCGATGAAGCGAAGCTGTTCTTGCAATTGCTTAAAGATAATTTCCCTGAACAATTTGGTAAAATCCGTTTTCCTGATACCTCCGGTATCGGCATCAAGCCAGTCTCGCAAGAAGGGACGGAGCGCTTGGTTCGCGCCGCGATTGATTATGCGATTATTAATAAGCGGAAAAGCGTGACGATTGTCCACAAAGGCAATATCATGAAATTTACCGAGGGCGCGTTCCGCAACTGGGCTTACGATCTGGCGGAACGCGAATATCCTGAGCAAACCTATACTTGGCAGCAATGGGAGAAAACCAAAGCTGAGCAAGGTGAAGATGCCGCCAATGCCGAACAGAAACTGGCTTTAGCGAGCGGGAAAATCTTGATTAAGGATGCCATTGCCGATATTACCTTACAGCAAGTCCTGACCCGGCCTTCGGATTTTGATGTCATCGCGACCTTGAATTTAAACGGCGACTATTTATCCGATGCCCTGGCGGCACAAGTCGGCGGTATCGGCATAGCCCCTGGCGGCAATATCAATTACCAAACCGGTACCGCCGTTTTTGAAGCTACACACGGAACTGCGCCCAAATACGCCGATCAAGATAAAGTTAACCCCGGCTCGCTCATCCTATCCGGCGAAATGATGTTGCGTTATTTAGGCTGGACTGAAGCCGCCGATGCGATCATCAACGCCATGGATGCAACCATTGCCAGCAAACAAGTCACCTACGACTTTGCCCGTTTGATGGATAATGTGACAGAAGTCAAATGCAGCGAATTTGCTGATGCGATGATAAGAAATATGTAAGGCTGATGGTTTTAGAAATGGATAGATATGAACCACAATTTGTTTGTGCTAACAAACTTCCTCTTTACCACTCGTAGACTTCATAGGCATCTACTCATGTTTTTATCGCCGTCATTCCGGCATGGATTGCCGGAATCCAGAACACAGGGATGTGAAAAGCAGCACAATAAGCGCGTTTCATGCACAAACAACGGATGGCAAGACCTGACAACATTGCCATCCATGGCTTCTGGATCTCGACAATCCCTGCCGAGATGACGGGTAATGTAGCAACCTAAGGTATAGAGGTATCGTATGCCAATCGTCATCAACTGGGTAGATAGTTGCGACGGTGTTGAAGAAATTGAAAAACTTCAAACACCAGCGGGAATTCTAAGTGTGCATCGTAGGGGAGATGTTATTGCCCAGGCTGATTGGGAGTTAACGGCTGACCACAATCCTTTATTGTCAAATGAACAGCAATTGAAGGAGTTCTGGCCGAATAGTGACAACTTCATCACCCTGAAATTATTAAAACAAGGCACGCCTTTCAGGAATAAGGTATGGGCTGAACTGGTTAAAATACCCTTTGGACAAACGGTGACTTACTCTGGTCTTGCAAAAGCTATCGGTTCAGCCGCCCGTGCGGTCGGCAATGCCTGCCGGGATAATCCATTTACGCTCATCATTCCTTGCCATCGCGTGGTTTCGGTGAATGGCATGGGCGGTTATAGTGGGCAAACACATGGCGAATGGATGGCAATAAAAACCAAACTCCTGGACTATGAGGCCGAACACGCAACGTGCAAAACCTCGCATTGATCGACCAGTTTTTGGATGCCGTGTGGGTAGAACAGGGCTTGAGCGAAAATACCCTTGCCGCGTATGGGAGCGATCTCAGGATTTTTGCCCATTGGTTAAAAGACCGATCTATGCTCGACGTTAACACAGGGGAGCTATCCAAGTTTCTTGCCAGCCGGTATCAGGAAGGCATCGGTAGTCGCTCATCAGCCCGTATCTTATCGAGTTTACGGCGTTTTTACGGCTATTATATCCGGGAAAACAACATTACGATTGATCCCACTGCACTCATAGAATCCCCCCGTATTGGCAGGCCTTTACCCAGATCATTGACTGAAGAGGATGTGGAATTACTGCTGAATGCACCTGAAACAACATATAACTTGGGATTCCGCGATAAAACCATGTTGGAAATGTTATATGCAACTGGACTTCGGGTATCGGAGCTGGTCAATTTAAAACTGGATCAGGTAAGTTTAAGACAAGGCGTAGTCAGAGTTATCGGTAAAGGTAACAAAGAACGGTTGGTTCCGGTCGGCGAAGAAGCGATGAGTTGGCTGGAGAATTATCTGGGTCAGACCCGAAAAACCCTGTTGGGTGAACGGCAATGCTCTTATGTTTTTGTCACGAATCGGGCAGATAGCATGACCCGACAGGCTTTCTGGCATATTATTAGACGCCATGCCAAAACAGCGGGCATCAGCAAAACCCTATCGCCTCACACGATAAGACATGCTTTCGCCACGCATTTATTAAATCATGGCGCGGATTTGCGGGTCGTACAGTTGCTGCTAGGACATTCGAATTTATCGACGACGCAAATCTATACCCATATTGCCCGCGAACGCTTAAAAGAGTTACATTCGAAATATCATCCACGAGGATAACAAGCAGTGGCACAACACATTCATCCAAGCGCTTGCATAGCATCAGACGTAACACTAGGCGACAACATCACCATAGGGCCTTTTGCCGTCCTTGAAGCTGGTGTTGAGTTAGGCGATGGCTGTCAGGTTGGCGCCCATGCCGTGGTACAGCGCTATGTAAAAATGGGCGCTGGCAATATCTTGCATCCCCACGCCGTGCTAGGTGGACTGCCGCAAGATACCAGCTTCAAGGCGGAAACGGTGTCCTGGTTAATCTGTGGCGACAATAATGTGTTCCGGGAAGGCTTCACCGCCCATCGTTCATCCAAGGAAAACGGCGAAACCCGCATAGGTTCGGGCTGTTTTTTTATGAATAACAGCCACGTTGCCCATGACTGCACCATTGGCGACGGCACCATTTTTGCGACCAATGTCGCCATTGGTGGCTTTGTGGAAGTGGGAGACAAGGTTTTTATTGGCGGCGGTGTCGTGGCGCATCAATTCTGCCGGATAGGCTCCTACGCGATTATCCAGGGTACGACTGGCCTTAATATGGATGTCATTCCATTCATGCTGGTCGGTGGCCGCCCTGCCCGTCATTACAAACTTAATACGATAGGCTTAAGACGTGCCGGCATTACGGGGGATCGCTATAATGCGCTCTCCTCAGCATTCCGCTTGATAAAAAACAAACAACCGCTGGATAACTTGGAAGACACCGAAGAAATACGGTATCTAAAAGAGTGGCTGGCCGTTAAATCCAAGCGTGGTTTGCATGGGTTTATTGATGTGTCAGGAAAGGCTGAATCTTAAATTCAGTAGAGAATCAATCACTCAAAAACATGGCATCGCCATAGCTGAAGAACCGGTAAGACTGGTTAATGGCGTGTTGGTAAGCGCCCATCACAGGCCGATAACCGGCAAAGGCGGCAACCAGCATCAGCAAAGTGGACTCGGGCAGATGGAAATTGGTGAGCATGGCATCAACGGACTTGAATTGATAGCCCGGCGTAATAAACAAATCGGTATCGCCAAAGCCGGATTCAAGTTGCCCTGTTCTAGATGCTGACTCCAATGCCCTGACTGCCGTTGTGCCAATAGCAATAACTCGCCCACCTTTGGATCTGGCTTGACGGACCGACTCAACGGCATCTGGCGACACAGTAAAGTATTCTTTGTGCATAATATGTTGGGATAAATCCTCTACCCTGACGGGTTGAAATGTGCCGCTGCCCACATGCAAAGTCACAAAAGCCATTGCTCCGCCTTTGGCTTTGATTTTTTCCATCATCGCCAGATCAAAATGTAAACTGGCTGTCGGTGCAGCTACAGCGCCAGCGTGTTTGGCAAAGACACTTTGGTAGCGGATTACATCGGATTCATCATCAGCCCGTGTTATATAGGGAGGTAAGGGTATGTGGCCGATCTGTCCTAAAATCTCTAGCAATGGCACATCAGTTTTAAATTCAAGCCGGAATAAATCGTCTATCCTACTTTGCACTGCACAGTGATAACCGCTGTCGAGCTTGATTAAAGCACCTTCCTTTGGCGATTTACTGGCTTTAACGTGAGCAATGGCGTGATGGTCATCAAGCACCCGTTCAATAAGGATTTCGACTTTACCGCCGGTTGCTTTAACGCCAAATAAGCGGGCGGGAATCACCTTGGTGTCGTTAAAAACCAGCAGATCGTGTTGATCGATTAAATCTATAAAATCGGTAAATTGCTTATCGGTAACCTGTCCTGTTCGTTTATTCAAGCATAACAGGCGGCTGGCATGACGTTCCGGCAAGGGATTTTGGGCAATTAATTCTTCGGGCAATTGATAGGCAAAGTCGCTTTTCTTCATGGCGGGCGATGTTATCAGGTTTGTTGGGGAAACGCCGAACAAATCCATTCTGGATTTACCGACAAATGCAAAGACCAAATGCGATTTAGCCGTTGCTTCGGAAAACGCTTAAAAATGGACTGGCATTATTAATCAAGTGTACCTATAATGTCCGCTCTTTGCCGGGGTGGCGGAACTGGTAGACGCGCCGGATTCAAAATCCGGTGATGGTGACATCGTGCCGGTTCGATTCCGGCTCTCGGTACCAAATAGCAATATTGGGAAGTGCATAAATTTAAAAAACCCGCAAGGCTTCTTAGCGGGTTTTTTAATGTCCAGCAGTGTATGGCGAAATACAGTAACGCTCGACAATTTACGCAGTAATATTTACAGTAACTTTGAAGTAGCAAAAAAAGTTACTGTATTTTTACTGCAAATAGGCGCATACCGCTTAAACGCAAACTGCCTCGTTACGGACGAAAATGGAACATTTGCTCCACGTCGCCAAGTCAATTCGCTTACATCTAAAGCCCAGTGCTGGGACTTATTCAAGTTTTCGCAACAACCCAATTGTTATTTGCCTTTACCAATCTACTTTGCTCGACGTGATTTCGTAATGCTTTGCATTATCACTATGCAAAAAAACGCTACCTGAAAACGCCCAGCCCTATTGCTTCTGGGGACTGTTAAACTCCTGTCTCGCAGCGGGAGTGAAAAACACTGTATGCTGATAGTGTATGCTACTGCAATTTGACCCAAATGATGATTTTCAGGCAATAGTTCTGACCACTTCATGCAAACATGAGGGGTAACAAGTTAACTTTCGTCCTTATCGAAGGACTTAATCAGGGCTCCCTTAAGTCAGCAGTTGCTTAAATCAAGCAATGATATAAGGCATACCGGTCTTTGGTGAAAACTAAATGCCAGGGCTTATGGCGCAGAAAGGCTTCATAGGGTAGAATTAAAAGCAAAATTGCCGGTTACCATCAAAAATTAATTCTGGGTACTTGTGTGCCTTTAGTTATGAAGCCATGCGGCCCATTCAAGAGTTTATGACTTATAGAGAGGAGTTTTCTCAGTGAAGAAAACAAAGCAACTATTCGCAGGCCTGATTTTATTGGTATTAGGCCTGGGAACTTTGCAAGCACAGGAATGCCCTTCCAAAATGATGGAGGGTAGCGTTTGTCTCCCCCAAAGCTTTCCAGTTGAATCAACGCCGGGTGGATATACGCTCAATTTGACGCAAGGCCATACGCAGATCAGTAATGACGTGTATGACCTGCACATGCTGATATTATGGATTTGCGTACTGGTGGGTATCATTGTGTTTGGCACCATGTTTTACTCCATCTACCATCATCGTAAATCCAAGGGACATACAGCCGAACAGTTCCACGAAAACACCACCGTTGAAATCATCTGGACTATCATACCGGCGGTGATCCTGGTTGCTATGGCGATTCCCGCAACGAAGGCCATGATGGAAATGGATGATGTACAAGAATCCGACATGACGATCAAGGTTACCGGCTGGCAATGGAAATGGGAATATGATTATTTGGGTCATGACATTCATTTTTTCAGTAATCTGGATGAGGCCAGTAACCGGGCAAGGCAACTGGATTCGACTATCGATCCCCGCTCTGTGCCCCATTACCCGTTACGTGTTGACGAGCCTTTAGTCATTCCGGTCAACAAGAAAATTCGCTTTGTATTCACTGCGGCTGATGTCATTCATTCCTGGTGGGTGCCTGATCTGGGCTGGAAAAAGGATGCAATCCCCGGTTTTATTAACGAAGCCTGGACATCAGTTGATGAGCCTGGCATCTACCGGGGTCAGTGTACGGAGCTTTGTGGCAAGGATCATGCTTTCATGCCCGTGGTTGTGATAGCGATGGAGCAGGAAGATTATGATGCTTGGGCTAAAGCTAAGGTCGAAG
>NZ_JBKKBJ010000131.1:0-3642 GCF_046714055.1 Methyloglobulus sp.
CATTATCAAAGCCCCAATTTACTCCCCTTTGGGGGTGTCCTGGGCACACCCGTCCCGCACCCGCCAATATCGCGCCTGCCGAGCCTGGCACAAATTGGCCAGTGCCATCAGCGGAAAGGCTTCGCCGCGTTCTTGACTAATCACCGGTTTCGGGTTTTCCGACACCCGAACTGGCACTTGACGATGCGGTAGATATGTTCCGCCTTCGCTCGAACTGAAGCGTGCTTTTTGTTTTCCTTGCGCGGTGACGCCGATAGATTCTTTTTGGGTTTGGTCTTGTCCAGCACCGCCCAATAGACCCCCGCTTGCCGGGCGGCGTGTTTCATCTTTTCGTTGGCATAGCCCTTGTCGCCAAAGACGGCACTGCCGCCTTCGCGGGGCAACTGGCCGATGACGCTGATGTCGTGGCCTTTGGCGGTGGTGGTGCCGACCGTGTGGACGGGCCGCTGTTGGCGTCGACGCTGATAGGGGCTTTCATGCCAAAATGCCAAGTGTTGCCTTTTTCGTGGGACCCGTCCCAGACCGCGCTGCCTGGCCTGGTTCTTGGCCGACGGCGTGGCATGGACAGCCGTCGGGTCAACGGCGCTGCCGCCCGTCAACAACAGGCCTTGCCCACCCCCAAACACGTCGGCAAGCGGCCCTTCCGCCCCAGGGTCGGACTAGCCGCACCATTGTTGCAGGCAATAAACCCGCAGCATCACCTTAAGCCGTAGGTTGGCGGCCTTTGCCGACTTTAGGGCAGTAAGGCTCGACCATCTCCCCCAACAACTGCCAAGGCACCACCTCCCACCCCATTCAGGAATTTCTCCCGCTTGGTGCGCTTTTTCATGCCTCCATGGGCCAATGATGCAAGGCTTTGTTGTTTCATGGCTCGTCCTCCCCATTGCTATTGTCAGTGGCAATTTTAACGTTTTGGCTGGGCTTGCTCAGAGATTCCTTAATTAAGTTTTCTATGTCTTCGTAGGCTTCTTGGCGAAAACGAGGCATACAGATAGCCAGAAAAATAATGGCATTCAGGCCAATATTAGTTATCCGTTGCCGACACTCAGGGGGAATCAACACAACATCGCCATGCCTGACTTTCTGCGGTTCTAAATCCCCAATTTCAACAAGGCCTTCACCTTCAAGGATCATATAACGTTCCGTAATTCCATGGAGACGATGCCATCGGGTCGTAACGCCAGGTTGCACCCTTGCGCGCGCTATTGATACCTCTGGATCATCTGCACTATTGGAAAGTTCGTTGATGTAACACAACTCAGGCGTGTAAAACTCAGAATTTGGTTTCATCCGGCGTAATTCTTCTTTCATTGACACCTCAAATTTCTGGTAATGGGTTAAACCTGTTATTTTGCATGAATATCGATTCCAAATTCGACCTTATTGATTAGCAATCCGATGACGGTATCATGCATCACTGCTGACTTCGAGAAGCAAATCGTTTTTCGAGTCAAGCGCTTTCTTTATCCACGTCCGTAGATTCAAGTTTTTAGGTTCTATCTTCTGGGTATTCCGCTTGCCAATCTCATGCTTGATGGGGTCTAAATAGCGCTCGCAGGCACCACAGTCATCGGTGTAATAACGGGCAATGTTGAACGGTTGAAGCAATGCCTTCAGTTGCTTGAAGACCTGATCCTTACGCTTACCAAAGACCTACACCAGTATCGTGCCGGTCACATGATCAATCGTGTGCCACAGCCAACGCGGCTCAGATTTCTTGCCCACATAAGACCGCTGTCCGTCCATTTCGGCTTCACAGAAATGGCTTCCAGCCTAACTTCCATGCCACTTGGCGCAACCTGTGTATTAACGATAGGGATTACCTGCGTCAGCAGGGCTTTCTATTTTTTAGCGTGCTAATGACGATGTTTTTGTTATTCCCCAACATCGTTTCCTGGGTGGTAATCGGCGCAAATAAGAATCAAGCACACTATGATTATATTCTTGGCCGGTTTTCCTAAATGCCGGATAGTAGACAAAACTCTCTGCACTCGCATTTTTAAATTCTTCTGTATCTTGGAAATATCGAAAAACAACCTCTCCATTGCATATACGCAGTTCGTCAACTACATAACGATTTCTCGATTTGCCTTTTGGTGCCTACCAAACTAACAATAGTCTTTCTGGATCGATAACATGCTCAATACGGTTCAAAGTTGCTTTTCCATTCGTTTACTAATTTCTAAGCGCCAGGATTCGTACTGCTTGGCCTTTTCGCCCAAATGTCGAAATCTTAAATTTGTACGGCTAAACCTTGGCATTTGTGCAATTAGTCTATACGTATTTGTACGTATAGACTAACCAGTAAAAACAGTTACAATGTCTCCAAGGTATCCGGAAAAGTGACCCAATGGGTGATAGGCACCACTAAAGTAAGTCCCAATTATCCTGGCTGTGTGTTAGCAATATGATACAAGGAAATCATTACAGAGTTTACTTGACATTTCGCTGCTCCGGAACTGAGCGTGTTCATAGTCCATTAAGTATTACGTTTGATTTTGACATGGTAAATGCCAATTGCCGTACTAATATACGGATACGGGCGGCGAATTCTGCTACCAAGTCTTATTGTAATTTATCCTGACTAACCTAGTAGAGGAAACCCAAGATCATGACAGTTTTTCCCTCCAGATTCAGATTATTTCGGACCTTGGCCAGCCTGGGCCTACCCTTGTTGACTTGGTTGTTATTGGTGCCTACGGAAGCGGTCAGTCGACCCCGTGAGTCAGCGGACGAGCCACGAACGGTGGAAGTCCTCCGTAGCCTGCGCGGTAACCCATTAGCGCCGGATGAAATCGTTCGCGGAAGGCAGGTTGCCGACTCCTCGGATCAAATAAAGCGCGCCAGGGTACTAGCAGCGACCTTACCTAGACCGCCCAGATTGAGGCTATTATTACAGGACGTTCATCCACTCTATACGCAGCGCCATATCGAGGCCAAGAACGCCGATCCCCAGTCACGCAGAGCGGAGGTTTTTTACTTTAACTACGCGACAAACGAGGTGATTCAGACCGTGGTCAACCTAAACAGCAACACGGTTCAAGAGACACAGGTGGCGAGTGGGGTTGCCAACCATCCCTTTTTTTCAAGAGCTGAAATCAAGGCGGCCTTGCAGCTTGTTTTTGAACATCCACAGTTGGGCCCTAGCCTCCGGACAGCCTACCGGGAGATCACCGGCCAAAGCTTGACCGATGTCAGCCAACTGGAAGAGGCGCAGGGTGGGGTTTTCTATCCTGCCTCGGCTGCGCGCACCCCCCTCGGGAACATCACGGCAGACTGTGCGGTGGACCGGTGTATGCAGCTTTTCGTTCCCATTGGTGACTTATTCATAGACATGAGCAAACTTGTAGTCGATCTCTCGACGGGGGAAGTCCTTGGGTCGATCAGTGTCTAAGCCGACATACACACTAACTTAACTCAGGACAGATAACGATGAGAAGAATCACCCACACACGGGCAATGACATTCGCTGCCGCAATCCTCTTGACTTTAGGTGAGGGCGCCGCACAGGGGGCAACCTGTTTTTTTCCAACAACAAATTCAGTTGACTGCCAGATGACGAACGGTGCTCGCTGGGAGTTCAATTGGGCGAATGACACCAAGAAAGGTATGGTGCTGAACCAGATCACACTCACGCCAAAA
>NZ_JBKKBJ010000132.1:0-6783 GCF_046714055.1 Methyloglobulus sp.
TGGTATCTGATCCTGCAGAATATCCTTGGTCAAGTTATCATCAAAACGCACTGGGGCAGCTAAGTGATTTAGTTGTGGCTCATTCAGAATATTTGCGTTTGGGTGATACCAGCGAAGCGCGTCAGGCCGCTTATCGCGGGTTATTCAAGCATCAACTTTCTGAAAACACTGTTACCGACATCAGGGAGGCGACCAATAAAGCGTGGGTGTTAGGCAATGTTCGGTTTAAGCAACGTATTGAAGAACAGTTGGAAAGACGAGTTGAGCCTAAAGCCAGAGGCGGGGACAGAAAATCGGAACAGTTCAATTCCAATCGAGTCTTTTCTCTTGGTGAAACCCCCTCATCCTGAGTGACCGATAAGGGTCGATAGGGAGTTCAGCGCACGGAAATTTGTGAATATCCAATGTCTGCTTAGATGTGAATATGCACAGTACCCTAATTATTGCCCAACCCCATCGAAAAGGCAAAGATAGCCAAATTGCAGTTGCAACTGTTTTCGATTGCAATCAGCGATGGCTAATGATTATCGTGATTAGGCCGCTGCTGGCTATCCATGGCGGCCCTTAAAATATGGTTAATCCGGGTCTGATAGCCTTTACCTTGTGCCTTAACCCATGCCAGCACATCCGCATCAAGCCGAAGTGTGAGTTGTTTTTTGGCAGGTGGCCAAGGCGTGGTGATTTTTTCAAAAAACTCATCACCCAACGGCATGCTATCGGAATAGTCAATGTCCGCATCCGTCATGGCATCAAGTCTTGCCAAGTCGCTTTTGATAGATTTTTTGTTCACGTTCGTTTGCCTTTCTCATCGATATAATGCGCGTTTCCTCATGCCGTGGTGTGTGTACCAGCACGACAACGCGGCCTACCAGGATACCCAGCGTAATAAATCGGGGTTCTCCGTAATCGTAACGATCATCTTCAAAG
The DNA here is from genome assembly GCF_046714055.1 of Methyloglobulus sp. Classification (GTDB taxonomy): domain Bacteria; phylum Pseudomonadota; class Gammaproteobacteria; order Methylococcales; family Methylomonadaceae; genus Methyloglobulus. Next base: position 928 of record NZ_JBKKBJ010000132.1, read on the forward strand.
GTGACGCACGCACCGGAAAAAACGAGCGCCGCATCTTCAAAGCTCAATCCATGCTTTTGTAGATTAACGGTACTCTTGCCGTCATCCCAGACATAGTTCATTTAAATGTAACGCCTTTTGTAGTTACAAAGCAAATTTTCCTAATTTTACCCCTACATCATGCATCTAGCAAGTTGGTCGGCATCATTTTGGATTCTGTGGCGATTTAGGACTTAATTAAGGGTTCTGTGCATATTCGCACGGAAATATACGCTAGTAAAATAATCTTGTATAAGCGATGTTTGCAGGTTGTTTGCAAATAATGTGGGTTCATTTGCAGTTAATTCGAGTCGAAGGTGTTGGATATTTGCAGTTAATCCGGGCCGAAAATACGGATGTTTGCAGGTCTTATGGATTATGTTTGCAGGCCGTTACAACTATGTCTGTCGAAACATTTTCGCTTAAGTGGGAGTGAACGGATAAAATAAGCCTTTGGATTAACCTGCACTTTAGTCATCCCATGAAATATTGCGTTTTATTGCTTGCTTTTTGTCTCATTGCTATTAATAGTTTCGCGTCAGATAAAACGACTATCAGGATTGGCGTTCAGGCTACGGGTACGTTGACTTGGGAATTAGCTGTTTTACAGGGTGAGAATCAGGCCAAAGACCTAGCTTTTCAGATTGAAACCCATCCTGTTGCCACAACAGAAGCGGGAAAAATAGCTTTGCAGTCTGGTGCAGTTGACATCATTGTTTCCGACTGGATTTGGGTATCAAGACTTCGCTCAACAGGTTCTGATTTTACCTTTTATCCCTATTCAACAACTTCGGGCGCTTTAGTCGTGCCGGAAAACAGCCCCATTCATGTCATTAAAGATCTCAAAGGCAAGCGACTGGGGATTGCAGGTGGCGAACTGGATAAAAACTGGTTATTGTTACAGGCGCTGGCGCAACAGGAGCAACTGGACTTGAATGTTTCGGTAGAAAAAACATTTGGCGCACCGCCGCTCATTAATGAGCAGCTTAAACAGGGCAGGGTAGACGCGGCGCTCAATTATTGGCATTTTGGTGCCAAACTGGAAGCGCAAGGATATCGTCAAGTAATTGATGGTAAAGGCATTTTAAAAGGCTTGGGCATACAGGAAAACGTACCGGCACTGGGTTATGTGTTTAAACAAAGTTGGGCGGACGGTCATAAAACTGCGCTGACCGAGTTTTTGAAGGCGAGCAAAACGGCTAAACTGTTGCTATGTAGTTCAGGACCTGTTTGGAAAACAGCCATTCCTTTAATCCAGGCCGATGACCCCACTACACAAACCAAACTTCGCCAACGTTACTGTGAAGGTAATGTTATCCAGTGGGGTATCCCGGAACAACAGGCGGCTGAACGTATTTACACAATGCTGCGGACTGTGAGCAATAACCAGCTAACCGGGCAGTCCGAACACCTGCAACCGGGAACATTCTGGTCACAAAACTAACAGACCGTGTTGATTAGCCTGAGAAAAATCATACCGGGATTGTCCTTGCTGGCTTTATTGTCCGTGTGGCAGGCTTTGGCTGCCTATATGGACAGCAATAACCTTCCGACACCGCTAATTGTCGGAAGTGTTTTTTGGCAAGGTTGCTTAAACGGCCAAATTCCTTTTCATCTGGGGGTAACATTGCTCAGGCTGGTTGCCAGTTTTTCCATTGCCATGTTACTGGGTTGTGCCATAGGCATAGCTCTCGGATGCAACAAAAAGCTTGATGCCTTCTTCGATAATTGGCTGGTTATTTTCCTGAATATTCCAGCGCTGGTTACCGTTATTTTGTGCTATGTCTGGTTTGGGCTGACCGAGGTGGCTGCGATCCTAGCGGTTGTCATCAACAAATTGCCCAACGTGATTGTCACCATCAGGGAAGGTGCCCGCGCTTTGGATCAGGATTTACTGGAGATGGCTCGTTGCTACCGTTTCGGCAAGCGCAAAACTTTGATACACGTCGTCTGGTCGCAATTATACCCTTATGTGATGGGTGCAACCCGTTCGGGGCTGGCGTTGGTTTGGAAAATAATCCTGGTCGTCGAGTTGCTGGGGCGCAGCAACGGCATGGGTTACCAGTTACATCTATTTTTTCAACTTTTTGATGTTGCCAGTATCCTGGCTTACACCATTGCCTTTGTTGCCATCATCCAATTGCTGGAATTGATGGTTTTAAAGCCTTTGGACAATAAGGCGCAACGCTGGCGGCGCTGACTTAATAGTCTTAAGATGATAGCAATCGACATCAAAAGCAAAATGTTTCCGGCTAAAGGACGGGCTGGGCATCATTTAGCGATAGCTGATCTCCAGTTATCGTTTAATATCGGTGACTTTGTCTGCCTAGTCGGGCCGTCCGGCTGCGGTAAAACGACCTTGTTGAATATTATTGCCGACCTCGACCATGATTATGAGGGCCGTATCAGCTTCGGTCTGCGGCAAACTCATCCTAAGATTGGCTATGTTTTTCAAAATCCGCGTTTATTGCCCTGGCGTACCGTCAGGGAAAATATTGAGCTGGCAATAGAGGCAAATTCATCCTCAGAAAATATTGATGCTTTGCTGGAAGTTATGCAACTTAGCAAGTTTCAACACGTTTACCCTGAGCGCCTGTCCTTGGGCATGAGCCGGAGGGTCGCGATTATTCGCGCTTTTGCGATTAATCCCGATGTGCTGTTAATGGATGAGCCTTTTGTGTCCCTGGATGCGCCGACTGCAAGGCAGGTCAGAAAGCTATTGATAACCTTATGGCAACAGCGGCCTCACACCGTGTTGTTTGTCACCCATGATTTGCGGGAGGCTATAATGCTTGCTGACCGGATTGTTTTTCTGGCTGCGGCGCCGATGAAGGTCATTAGGGAAATCGCAGTGCCCATTCCAAGAAGTGACCGCGATAATGAAAAGGTTATTGAGACCTTCAGGCAGCAGCTTTTGAATGCTAATCCAGAACTGAGACAGTGTGTTTGATAGAATCCAATCGTAACTATTCAGCATGATTCAAGCCAACGTCTATTTTCACCACAGAGAACACGAAGATCACGAAGAGCCAGTGTGTTGAGGTTCATGAGGAGGGTTGTGACTGTACATTCTATAAAACTAAATAATCTGACAAACTTCGTGTCCTTTGTGTTCTTCGTGGTGAATAGTTACATCCAATCAAAAAATAGTGTGCATAGACACAGCAGAATAAGCTGTTAAACTGGAATCCAGTCAACGCTAACCCAGTCAAAATTTAAGCGGATATCCGACTGACTGATAGAATGAAGAACAAGACATCAAAGAAATAATTCATGAACAAAGCAATCGTATTGACAGGTATCACCACAACCGGAACGCCCCATTTGGGTAATTATGTAGGTGCAATAAGGCCAGCCATTGCCGCCAGTAAAGACCAAAACGTCAAGCCTTTTTATTTCTTGGCTGATTATCACGCTTTAATTAAGTGCCAGGAACCAGAACGTGTACGAAGATCCAGCCTGGAAATCGCAGCAACCTGGCTTGCTTTTGGACTCGATACCACGAATGCTGTATTTTACCGGCAGTCAGACGTTCCAGAGATTTTGGAACTGACCTGGATGCTGACCTGCGTGACCGCCAAAGGTTTGATGAACAGGGCACATGCTTATAAGGCCGCCGTTGCTGACAACGAACAAGGCGGGGAGCATGATCCCGATAAAGGCATCACGATGGGCTTGTTCAGCTACCCTATCTTGATGGCTGCGGATATATTGATGTTTAACGCCAAAAAAGTCCCTGTCGGCAAGGATCAAGTCCAACACATTGAAATGGCCAGGGATATAGCAGGTCGTTTCAATCATATTTATGGCGAACACTTCACGCTTCCTGAAGTGGTACTCGATGAGAATGGCGCGACCTTATCGGGTCTTGATGGCCGCAAAATGAGCAAAAGCTACAACAACACGATTCCGTTATTCGAGCCTGAGAAAAAGCTGAAAAAACTGATTAACAAGATCAAAACGAATTCTTTGGAGCCTGGCGAACCCAAACAAACGGAGGGTTGCACCTTGTTCAGCATCTATCAGTCTTTTGCTACGGCGGAAGAGGTCGGGCAAATCCGTCAACGCTATGCTGAAGGCATAGGCTGGGGCGAAATGAAACAGGCCTTGTTTGAGCATGTTAACAAGCAGATTGCCCCGGCTAGGGAGCGTTACGATGCGTTGCTGGAAAAGCCAGATCACATTGAGGGACAATTACAGGAAGGCGCGAAAAAAGCCAGGGCAATCAGCGTCCCTTTTATCCAGGAATTACGACAAGCAGTCGGCATTAGCAGGATTTCATTGTGAAAATTGTCAGAAAAATAAAATTCAGCGATTGGCTACGGAAATCCTTATTGTTTATCCGCCGCGATCCTTGGATTTGGGTAGGGTATACGCTGTTCTTGGCCGTGGTTTTATGTATAGCCAGAATATCGTTTGCCCTAGGTATTTTTTCTGCTGTTGTTTCCCTGTTCGTGGGTGTGGGCGTAGCAAAATACATAGACCTGAAGCATTCGTCCACGGGTTCAGTCAGTTTGATTTGGGCAATCAAAAAAAGCCTTCCCTTAGCCATCCTGGCAGGCGGTGTCATTGTCATCTGTTGGTTTGTATTCATTGCGATAGCCAATATTATCAACGGGCAGTTTGAAATGATTAGTTATTTTTTCTTTGACTGGCAGTTTACGCCCGAAAACCTGAACCACAGGACTACCCGCGAAATAGGTATTTGGCTTTATGGGTATGCCAACATCACCTTGATCTTTACCTTGTTGATGCTTACGACGTTTGCCAGTTGGTACAGTTACCCCTTGATGCTGTTCAAGGACTACGGTTGGAGTCAAGCTAAAGAAGCGGGTAACCTGGAAGTTGCAACCCAGAAGGGAGCGCTGTACAAAACGCTGGCGTTCCTGATTTTTGAGGCTATTTTGTGTGCAGAAATAACGCCGTTGTTGACCCCCGTCCTATATATGTTGACATCGACGTTCATGTTCGTCACCTACAAAAGTTTTTTTGAACGATCATAAAAGTTTAGGGCATTCGTAAAGGCGTGTGGAATTTCTAAAAAAGTCATTTTTCAGAGCCGTGTGGAACTATGACACCATAGTTAAAAAACTTCATTAATCCTAAAAAAATCAGTTAGATTTGATGTTTCCGGGCTACCGTAGGGGCAATCCCTTGTGGTTGCCCGGATAACTACGGGGTTGCCGGGGCAGGCACAAGGCCTGCCCTTACAATGCTCTCACCCTTTGGGTGATTAATTATAGTCGTACAATACCTTGATATTCCTTAACTTAACTCTTATCACGAATACTTCAACTGATTTTTTCAGGATAAAGGGAGTCGTTATTTTTGCGAAAGCTTGTTTTGGGCATGAGCGCCAAGGATGACGTGAATGCAGCAAATGCTGGAGCGATTTGTTGCCCCCCCCAGCCTAAGCATGTGGGATAAAACTTAACGCGACCGCCCCCATGCCTGCCCCAGCCGTTCCTTACGGCTACGCTCAGGACAGGCCCTGCTTCCCTCGTTTTATACCCGACAAGGGCTATAAAAACTTGGTTACGAAATGACTCGAGGCGATGTCGGTAGGCTTTGCACAACACTACGCAAACAACGCTTCGTGAAAACGCCCAGCCCTTTCGCTTCTGGGGACTACTCGATTCCTGTCTCGCAGCGGTTGACCTTACATCAATATTTATTTGCATATGAAGAGCAGTAAATATTGGATACCATGTGAGACCTTTGCACGGATAACAAAAACCCCGGCTGAATGGTGTGTGCCAATTTTTTCGAATGGGTATAGCCCCCTAATAGGCAATACTCGGCTGAAATACGCATTTAGTACGCCATTTTTCATAAAAC
>NZ_JBKKBJ010000133.1:0-18482 GCF_046714055.1 Methyloglobulus sp.
GCGTTATGGCATCGTCGGCCGCCAAAAGGGGTCATTGCCCATTCTGGCCGGGGCAGCCAGTAGTCCGTCCGCCTACCAGAAACTTTCGCATGGGCACCAATTGGTTTCCAGCATGGGCAAGAAAGGCGACTGTTACGATAACGCGGCCATGGAAAGTTGGGGCCACAGCTTCAAGGTCGAAGCGGTGCATGGTGGACGGTTACAAACCCGATTCGATGCAAAGTGTCAAGTGTTCGAATAAATTGGAGTGTGTTACAACCGCAAACGGCTACACCCCAGATTGGGCTATATGAGCCCAGTTGCTTTTGAAGCCAATAAAGTCGCTTAGTGGGGTGTCCGTGAAATTGGGGCAAGATCAGATTGGGCATCAGATGTAGTTTCTATTACGACATGGGGAGAACCTGAGTTTGATGACTGAAACCTCGATTCCGCTACGTTGCATAGAGGCTACTTTCTTGTTCCAACCCAATTGGATACCTAGAAAATTCCAACCATGAAATACCTTTTCCCTCGCGCAATCACCATAGCCTTAATCACATTCCTGCTCGGCAGCGGCATTGATTATTTGGCTGGGCTGGAAACGACGTTGGGTTTGGATACGTTGTTCCAAATCCGGGGAACACGACCGTCGCCTGCTGAAGTCGTGGTCGTGGCGATGGATGAAACGTCGGAATCCCGTTTAGGCGTGGGCCAGGATTTAACCCGGTGGCGTAGCTTTCATGCCAAGTTGGTAGAAGAATTGCACAGCCAGGGTGTGGCGTTGGTTGTTTTTGATCTTCAGTTTATCGCGTCCCATCCCGATCACGATCCAGCATTTGCTGCGGCAATGCAAAAAGCTGGCAACGTGTTGGTGGCCGATTGCGTACAGAAATTGCGGCGCGGGGTTGAGGATTTTTACGGTCGGGATGAATGTTCGGAAAGTAACCAAGAGCCGTTCGTCCAGAGGGAAGGTGGACAACAGCAACTTTCCGAACAGCTTATTGCCATGCGTAAAATTATTCCTACGTCCGTACTCGTTCAGTCTGCATTAGACCATGCGCCATTTTACCTGACTAACGATGCTGAAAATTCTACCATTCGGGAAGGCTGGATCTTTCTTGATACGCTCGCAGAAGCGCCTACCTTGCCAGTAGTGGCCTGGTTGTACTATCTGCAACGTACCGGTGCGTTAAAAGGCATTGCCGAGCCAGACGCTCCCATTTCTGTTTGGTTAAATGAGAAGCGTAGGTTATGCCTGTCTGGTTTAGATAAAACCCCTCACCCTAGCCCTCTCCCTGAAGGAGAGGGGATTTTTAGAGGTTCCCTTAAGGAATCCCTTAACAACCTGATTTGCCTGGAAGACTCCCGTTATCTTGATTATTACGGACCGCCACAGGCCATAAGGGCAGAGTCGTACAGCGATGTTTATGATGGGAAAGTTACTGATTTACAAGGTAAGGTGGTGTTTGTCGGAAAGTCTAACCGCAAGTATTCACCGGGTAAAACAGATTTTTTCCAAACTCCCTTCACAGATACGCGCAGCGGCAAGATGGCGGGTGTAGAAATTATGGCAACGCAATTTGCCAATTTATTGGAAAATCGGACTATTGGAATGCCCTGTTCTACAGGGTTGTCGAATGCACTGTTCGGTTTTGTAGTGGCTTTGCTGCTTACTGGCATGGCAGGCCTATCGGGAATATTGGCCAGCTTGGTATTTGCAGGCGCTTATGTTGTCTTGAGTTTGTGGAGCTTTACCCGTAATGGCGCTTGGTTGCCAGTGGTCGTGCCGTTATTGGTTCAATTACCTTTTTCTTGGCTAATATCATTGCTGTGGTCGCGCTGGGATCTGTTAAAAGAAAGAAAAAGGATTCTTTCTTTTGTACGCCGGGTGTTTCCACAATGGATGCCTTTTGTGTCGGCATCACCGGGGCAATGGTACCCAGAACAAGGCACAGCACAATTAATGTCAGAGCGGGATGTCTGCGGTTTATGTCTCGCCACTGATATTGAAGGCTATACGGCTGTCGCCTCGCATCATACGCCGCACCAAATGTGGGAGTTATTGAACGCTTACTACCAGGTACTGGGACATCCGGTGAGTTCTCATGATGGCATCATCGCAGATGTAACAGGCGATGCCATGATGGCGGTATGGATTGATTTACCTGTTGCCAGCCAACGACTTGCGGCTTGTTTGGCCGCGCTCGAAATGGAACAGGCGGTAGCGAGATTTAATGAGCCCTCTATTGTCGGTCGTCTTCCTACGCGAATCGGTTTGCATGAGGGTGATATGGCGCTGGGTAGGCTAGATGCCGGTGAGGGCAGCCATTACCGGGCAATCGGCGATACTGTCAATACCGCTTCACGCATCCAGGGCGTGAACAAATTTCTGGGAACCCGGATTTTGGCTTCTGCGGCCATCGTCGCCAGTCTAACTCATGTCATTTACCGGCCAGTCGGCAGCTTTCGCTTGCTTGGCCGGGATGAACCCTTAGAACTTGTGGAGATTGTAGGTATTGAATCAGAGGTCAGCGTCGCTAAACAAGCTATTTACAAGCAATTCGCCCATGGATTAAGCGCATTTCAACAAGGGCGCTGGGAAGATGCCGTAGCCAGCTTTCAAACTCTTCTGAATAATCATGGGGTCGATGGCCCAACTCGATTTTATTTGGATATGGCTTTAGCTTATCGGCATAATTCACCACTGGAATGGGAGGGTGTTATTAGGCTCGATGCGAAGTAAGTAAGGTGTTAATTGCAAGTTTTAGCTGTAAGAATATCTAGCGTTGTTTACAGGATTCACTGGACTTTGGTAAGCGACCAGAATGTCAATCAGAGTCGAAAAGTATCCAGGTAAAGTGTCAAAATTGACCAAGAAAAATTGCTATGGGATTGTTTGGTGAAAGTAATTTATTTTCAAACTGGTAAAAATGGATGCTGAAAGTGGTAACTATGGACGCTGTTTTGCACCTAAGAGATGATTATTGTTCCTAAGCTGCGGAGTAAGTTTACAATACCTGCAAGAATCCCTACTACAAAAATGAGTAAAGTAAAAACCACTGTGTGTTTAATAGTTAGATACATTCTTTTATTTGTTTGTTTGAGAGCTTTTGTTTTTTGAATAATAGGTGAGAGGGTTGAAAAAATAGTGCTCACTAATCCTTGCTTATCACCTTCAAGATTTGGCACCACTGTGAGTTTTGCAAAACCTTTGTATACAAAATTAACTATAGAGCCAATACTAAGCATAGGGCGAGCAATATCGCCCATTAAAATCAAACGGTATTGTTGAGAATTGTTATTTGCATAATGAAGATAAGTTTCATCAAACATAAAAGCTACGCCATCTCTCCAGGTATAATCTTTGCCATCGACGTTGATAAAACAGTTGTCTGAGTTGGGAGTCGATAAACCCAAATGGTATCTTAAAGAAACAGCCAAAGGATCTAGGTGCCTTTTGAGTTGAGAGCCAGCAGGTAATAAAGAAAACATAGCGCCATTTACTTCGGGAATACTCTCTAAGATTTTAACAGTATTTGGGCAAAGCATTTTTGCAGAGTTGTGAGTGTAGCCATACCAAGTTAAATAGAATTTACTCCAGCCGTTTTTAAAAAACGAATGAAAACCTAAATCAAAGGAAGCACTTGAACCTGTTTTTGTTGCCGAATTAAAATGACCATTTTTATATAAGTTGAGAACTTCTTCTTGGATGATTTTCCAATTATTTTTGATGGGATCAAGTTCAGGAAACTCATTCATATCCATAATCGAGTGACTGGCTCTTTTTTGCGTAAACATATAGAGAAGACAATTGAACGGAGTAAACATTGGCCAACCTCTTCTTACATATTCCGCAAAATTTACGTAACGAACATATCCTCGATATTTATAAACGTAAAAAAGCGAACCCGATACAAAAGTAAAAATCAGAGCCATTACGGCTATAACAATCATATTTTTCCTGCTAAAAACTTCATTGTAGGGCATCTCTAATAATTCCTCCAATTTCCCCGCTATTTTTGGATGCCCAAGGATAGCAACGGAATGAGATATTAGGGCTATCCCCACCAAGAGACATTCAGCAAGCAGTCTCGATGAAGTCTAACGGAATCGAGAGACCAGGCTTTGTTTATCCTCGATTTTACTGCGTTACATCAAGGCTACTTGCTGGTTTGGCTCAGCCTAAGATTTCTATTTTGTGAATTATACCTCCTCCCTAAAACGCATTAGCCGCGTTCCTGCATGGGATCCTTAGAGGTCGAGAATCCCTCTACGACAAGAATTACCGTTGGCTCTGTCAATCGTTTATATAGTAGAATACTCAACAAACAAGCAATATAAGAACATAAAAATGCAGTGCTCCTGGTTAATCCTCATTGTCAGTTTGCCGACCCAAAACTCTGCTGGACGTATGCGCGTCTGGCGAGCGCTCAAAGCGCTGGGCTGCGGCATATTGCGTGATGGTGTTTATTTATTGCCACATCGTCCTGAGTTCCTGAAAACGCTTCAGTTTCAGGCCGAAGACGTTATTGCGGGGGGCGGAATCGCCCATGTCCTGGCTTTGGACAGCGAAGGCCAGGATCAGCAACAAGTCTTCGAAAAACTATTCGATCGGTCTGCCGATTACGCAAAATTGGTCGAGGATATTCAGAAAACAACCGATTTGAACCTTCAGCCAGATGACCTCGGCAAACTCCAAAAACAGATGCATTGGTTACGTAAAGACTTTGAAGCTATTGCACTCCAGGATTTTTTTCCCGGCACAGCACAGGAACAGGCCACCGCCGCCTTGGAAGATTTGGAACATACGGTTACTGAGCGCCTTTCACCCGATGAACCCCATGCCGTCCATCGGCGAATCAGGCGGCTCCACCATCAAGATTACCAAGGCCGAACTTGGGCGACCCGCCAGCGTCCGTGGATCGACCGGCTTGCCAGCGCTTGGTTGATCCGGCGTTTCATCGATCCCGAAGCGCGATTTCTCTGGCTTGTAGAACCGGATGATTGCCCTGCCGAAGTGTTGGGCTTTGATTTTGATGGGGGCGTGTTCACCCATGTGGGTGCTAAAGTCACTTTTGAGGTGTTACTGGCGAGTTTCGGGTTGGCAAAGGATGCCGCTTTAAACCGACTCGGCGCTTTAGTGCATTTCCTGGATGTCGGCGGGATTCCCGTCCTTGAGGCGGCGGGACTAGAGACGCTCATTCGCGGGATGCGGCAACGCTGGATAGCTGACGATGAGCTATTAGTCGAAGCGGAAAAAATTTTTGATGCCTTTTATCAGGCTTTTTCAGGAAACGATTCATGAATCAACCTGATCCATCACAAACCCCTCCGCAGCCCGTTACCTTAGGCCTGGCCTTTTGGTATTGGCTCAAACTCGGTTTTATCAGTTTCGGTGGCCCGGCCGGGCAAATCGCTATCATGCACCAGGATTTGGTCGCGAAAAAACGCTGGATTTCCGAACGGCGTTATCTGCATGCGCTCAATTATTGTATGTTGCTGCCCGGCCCCGAAGCCCAGCAGTTGGCGATTTACATCGGTTGGTTGATGCACCGCACTTGGGGCGGGGTGATTGCGGGTGGGCTGTTCGTCCTGCCGTCGTTGTTTATCCTGATCGGGTTAAGCTGGATTTATCTGGCCTTCGGGCATTTGCCCAGCGTTGCCGGGGTGCTGTATGGCATCAAACCGGCGGTGACCGCTATCGTAGTGTTTGCGGCTTACCGCATTGGTTCACGGGCATTGAAAAACGGGCTGCTATGGACAATGGCGGCCTTGGCGTTTCTCGCTATCTTCGTATTCGATATGCCGTTTCCCTTAATCGTTTTCGTTGCGGGATTACTTGGCGCTATCGGTGGTAAAGTTGCACCACAGAAATTTGCCGTCGGTGGCGGACACGGCGCGGCCAAACACAGTTACGGTCCGGCGCTCATTGACGACGACACGCCGATACCCGAACACGCCAAGTTTAGTTGGCTAACCATAAGCAAACTGGTCTTCGTTGGATTGATCTTGTGGGGCGGGGCCATAGGATTTCTGTGCGCGCGCTACGGCTGGAATGGGGCGCTGACGCAAATGGGCTGGTTTTTCACCAAAGCGGCGTTATTGACTTTTGGCGGCGCTTACGCAGTCTTGCCTTACGTGTATCAAGGCGCGGTCGAGCATTATCAATGGCTGACACCACATCAAATGATCGACGGTTTGGCATTGGGAGAAACCACGCCGGGGCCCTTGATTATGGTCGTTACCTTTGTCGGTTTTGTTGCCGGATGGACGAAAGCTGTGTTTGGGCCCGATCATCTGTTCCTTGCTGGCGCTACGGCGGCATTCGTCGTCACTTATTTCACGTTTTTGCCCAGTTTCCTGTTCATTTTGGTGGGTGGCCCTTTGGTTGAATCCACTCGCGGCATTTTGAAATACACTGCACCGTTGACCGGTATCACCGCCGCCGTGGTGGGCGTTATCCTGAACTTGGCGGCATTTTTTGCCTACCACGTCTTCTGGCCGCACGGCTTTACGGAACGTTTCGACGCAATTGCCGCCTTGATCGGTCTTTCTGCGCTGCTGGCTTTGTTTCGCTACAAAGTCGGGGTAATCCCAGTGATTGCTTACTGCGGTGCAGCGGGACTTTTATTCACTTACGTCAAACCCTGGCTAGCCCAGGTAGGAGTTTTCTTATGAATACGATTCGTTGGTATCAGGCTTCCATGCTGCTGTTGTGTGCTTTAGCCACTAACCACGGTTTTGCTCAGCAGGAACAAAGCCCTCTGGGTTCGTTGAACACGATTAAGATAGAGAAACTGACCGGCGTTAAAGGTAAATTGGATGCAGCCGAGAACGTTTTTAAGGTCAGCGTTCCACGAACCGATCTCGCCGTGACCATAGCAGGGGTCAAAATGATCCCCGCGATGGGACTTACTTCCTGGGTGGGATTTCAGGCGGCTGGCGATCAAGTCATGGTGATGGGCGACATGGTGTTGCAAGATGACCAGGTTAATCCGGTGCTGAGCATAGCGCTGGACAGCGGCATCGAAGTCACCGCGTTGCACAACCATTTCCTTTGGGACACGCCGAAAGTGATGTTCATGCACATTGGCGGCTTGGGTAATCTGGATAAGCTTGCGGCGGGTGTGGGTAAGATTTTTCTGGAAATAAAAAATACCAGTGGCGGTAAGGTTCACGCGCCGCATACGCCATTCGTAGCCAGCAAGACTTCTCTCGATCCGAAAGCGATCGAAACGATTATCGGCGTTCCTGTCGAAAAGGCCGACGAAATCTACAAAGTGACCATAGGCCGCTCGACGATGATGACGGGACACGACGCTGGCAAGGCAATGGGAGTTAATACCTGGGCGGCATTTGCCGGCAGCGATAAAAAAGCAGTCGTGGATGGCGACTTCGCCATGCTGGAATCAGAATTACAAGGTGTGTTGAAAGCCTTGCATAATGCAGGCATTTTTATCACCGCGATACATCACCATATGATCGGAGAATCGCCCAAGATCGTTTTTTTACACTATTGGGGAGTGGGTTCTGTAAATGATTTGGCCAAGGCCATAAAATCCGCGTTAAACAGTCAAGCGCATAGTTAGGACACCCCCCATGAAATGGATTATCCGAGAACGCCCTAAAATAGACCGTATTGCCTGTCCGTGGCTGATTGCCCGTTTCATCGACCCGGAAGCCGAGTTCCTTTATGTCCCGGCGAATGCGGTTATTAATAGTGCGGAACAAACGGGCGCAATTCCTTATGATATTCCCGGTGTCGAACTTTCGCATGTCGGTGAATTGTGCAGTTTTGATGCCTTTTTCAGAAATACAGCCTCACCGACCCAGCCTTGCAAACGCTCGCTTTGATCGTTCGTGGGGCGGATACCTCACAATTAGTCCTGACACCACAATCGGCTGGCCTTTACGCCATTTCGCTAGGATTATCGCATTGCTACACGGACGATCACGAAATGCTGGGGCATGGATTGGTCATTTACGATGCCCTTTATGCCTGGTGCAATCGCTGCAAAGAGGAAACTCACAATTGGCCACCGAAGATATAAAACCAAAATAGGGGATAAACACTCGACTATCCACATAGCCTATCCAAATAGTCTTGATCGATTTTTGTAGGGACAGCTTGCCAGTAGTAGAAAAGAAACTGACAAATCGATCCTGGATTTGTCAGCGAATGCAAAGCCCAAATTGGATTTTGCTTTTTCGTCAAAACTAATTCCTTGTCTCAATTAATTTTGACATCACATCCATGTGCAATGAGAAGCGCAATAAGTCAACGCTGCTTTTGTTCCATGAAATTCACATCCATTCAGTGAAAACATCTGGCATTACCGCCCCTGCCGATTATTCGTCTTCGCCTTGTTCTCCATAGAGAGCAGCGATTGCTTCATGCGGTCGAAAAAATAGCCGATAAAGCCGGTCATAACTACAGCGAACAGCACTCGGCTGATAAGCAATACGTGACCCAGCGGCATTTCGGAGTTTCCTCCAGCCAGTGTTTTAACGAAATCTACAACCCGGTTAAAGCCGGTTGCGTTATAAAGATTAATCAGTTGGTCGTTCATTTTGGTTACCCTCAATCTGCGTTAACGGAATGGGTCGTTTTCTACCTCATTGCATTAAAAAATGTGCATCCTTGCACCACATAACATCCAATTGTTTTCAGGAGGTACACGCAAAATGTAGAAGAATTGTCTACTTTATACTGTGAACTAATCGTAATTTCTATGAAGTATTACCATTCTGACTGGTATATATATTTTTTTGGGTTTTAAGGGAGATTCTGTCTCGTTTGTTGGGTTATGCCAATGGAGTAGCTACACAGAGCCTGGTTTTAGAGAAAAATTGTGGGCTGATGTTGTGTGGGGCATGAACTAAGCTAAATTTGGCCTTGAATAGTCAAATCCCCAGCCAATTTTGAGGCTTTAGATAGCGCTCATAAAGAGTCGCCTCAGGGCTACCGGGTTCAGGTTGCCAGTTGTATTGCCAATGTACCACAGGCGGCAACGACATCAGGATTGATTCTGTCCTACCGCCGGATTGCAAGCCGAACAGAGTTCCTCGGTCATAAACCAAGTTGTATTCAACATAACGCCCCCTGCGATAAAGCTGGAAATTGCGTTCCCTGTCGCTAAAAACGGTGGCTTTGCGTTTCTGCACGATGGGCAGATAAGCGTCGATGTAACGATTGCCCACGCTTTGCATAAAGGCAAAACAGCGTTCAAAACCCCATTCGTTCAGATCATCAAAGAATAAGCCGCCGACGCCACGGGTTTCATTGCGGTGTTTGAGGAAAAAGTAGTCGTCACACCATTTTTTATATTCTGGGTACACGTTTTCGCCAAAAGGCTCACAGGCAGATCGGGCCGTTTGATGCCAATGGATAACATCTTCTTCAAACGGATAATAGGGCGTCAAATCGAAACCGCCGCCAAACCACCAGATCGTCGGTTCATTTTCTTGTTCTGCGATTAAAAACCGCACGTTGGCGTGGGAAGTCGGCATAAAAGGATTGTTGGGATGAATGACCAGCGACACGCCCATAGCCTGAAATTGCCGATTGGCGAGTTCAGGCCGTTTTGCTGTGGCTGAAGGCGGCAGATTAAAATCGGATACGTGCGAAAAATTTACCCCGCCTTGCTCAAAAACCTGGCCATTGGCTAATACCCGTGTACTCCCGCCACCGCCTTCGCTGCGTTCCCAGAGGTCTTCTATAAACCGCGCTTCCGGTTCTTCTCCTTCCAAAGCCTTGCAGATGCTATCTTGCAAGACGAGCAGATAATTTTTTATTTTGTTGATGTCATCGATCTGCATGGCTGGGTCGTGGTCATCAAATTTGGTTTAAAAGATACTGTAATTCTGCCTGGATTTTTTTGCGGTAAAAGATGAACTTCCAGCGCGAACCTCCACATTGCCGCCACAACATGGCCGAACGTATTCCCGCCAAGAGCAATGCCCTAATTTTACTGGCGATTGCATGGCTGGAAAGGTATCCTTGATCACCATTAACCATAATTCTAGGCTGTAAGGTACTGATGGTGCTCTGGTAAAGGTTACCAAGATTCGCTAGGACATTCTCATGCAACAGCCCAAATTGCTCAGTTTGGGTTTGTGCTTTGACGATCCCGGCCTGTATGGCGCTGAGCATATCCTTTCGGTCGGATAGCTTTCTTTCCAAAAACACGATAGCCGCCGAATAACGTGCTTGCTCAGGATTGGGCGCTTTATCGCCCGTAATTTGTCCGTTAAGTTGTTCAAAGCCTAATTTCAACCCGCCCAAACCGCCATATATATCGGCGACGCTGTCCGAATCTATTTTTAATATACTACCTACGCTGGCTTCCATGGCTTGCTGGTCACACGTACCGGTCGTTGCCAATTGTTGGACTAACACGGCTACTTGGGCTATGCCAGCAAGGGCAATGGTTTGGTTGGTGATGGTATTGATTTCCATACGTCCGTACGATGAATGGTTAAGGGGTAATCGTACCAATAACAACGGCCATTATTCAATGAATACCTAGCAATGGTCTGATTACGATCAAGTATCCGCAGTTTATCGGTTGTGATATAAATACCCTACACAAAATTTATGGAGGCGAAAAATGATTGAATCGGCATCGTTAATAGTAACAGGTATGAAGTGTGGCGGCTGTGAAAGCAATGTCACCACAAAGCTAAAGACCTTGGATGGAGTGAAGTCGGCGACGGCTTCAAGTAAAAACCAAGAGGTCAACGTCGAATTCGACGCAAAAAAAACCAGCCTTAAAGCCATCGCACAAGCCATTACGGATGTTGGATACGCGGTGATTGATAATACACATTGATTTTTCACAACAATTAAGGTGAAACCATGAGTACGGAACAAGCCTCCGAAATAACATCAGACGAAACAAGACTATCCATTATGGGCATGAGTTGCGCGGGTTGCGTGAGTACTGTTGAAGGTGCGTTGGCATCTGTGCCGGGGGTCGTTTCGGTCAATGTCAATTTTGCCGACCATTCCGCCATGGTCAAAGGCCATGCCGACCCTGAATTGTTGAAACAAGCTGTGGTTAGCGCAGGATACGACGCTGCCGTTATGGAGGGACTGGAAAACCCCGAGGAACAAGAAGCATTGGAACAGAACCGCTATCGCTCCTTGATGAAAAAAGCGGCGGTAGCCGGAGCCTTCGGCGCTTTACTCATGCTGGCCGAGCATTTTGCCTGGCTACCCGAAATAGGTTCCGCAACAGGACGTTGGGTTTGGCCGGAAATTGCCCTGATTACTTTAGGTATACTGATCTATTCCGGCTTGCACTTTTACCTGGGAGCAGCCAAAGCCCTTAGCTTAGGGCAGGCCAATATGGATACCCTGATTGCTTTGGGTACGGGCGCGGCATGGCTATTTTCCTGCATTGTGATTGATTTCTCAGGCGTGTTGCCGTCACTGGCTAAACACGCTTACTTTGAAGCGGCGGTAGTCATTCTGGCTTTTATTAACTTGGGAACAGGTCTGGAGACGATGGCTAGGGGCAGGACTTCCGGTGCCATCAGGAAACTCATCGGTTTGCAACCTCGAACTGCCCGCGTCATCAGGGATGGTAAAGAAACTGATGTTCCCATTGAAGAAGTCGGTTTAGGCGAAACGCTACGGGTCAGGCCGGGTGAAAAAATCGCCGTTGATGGCGTGTTGATAGAAGGCCATTCGACGGTTGATGAATCCATGTTGACGGGCGAACCTATACCTGTGGAAAAATCCGTCAATAGTGAAGTGGTTGCGGGTTCCATCAACCAGACAGGTACTTTCCTGTTTAAAGCCACCCGTATTGGTCGGGATACCGCATTGGCGCAGATCATAAAAAGCGTTCGGCAAGCGCAAAGTAGCAAGCCCGATATTGCCCGTCTGGTCGATAAAATCTCCGGTATTTTTGTGCCGATTGTGGTGTTGATTGCCATCTTGACCTTCGCGCTTTGGTATTACTTTGGTCCTGTGCCTTCCTTGGGCTATGCCTTTGTCACCTCTATGACCGTCCTGGTGATCGCCTGTCCATGCGCGTTAGGATTGGCAACGCCGATTTCAGTGATGGTTGCGGTGGGCAGGGCGGCACAATCAGGAATTTTAATCCGCCAAGGTGATGCCCTGCAAAAAGCCGGACAACTGACTTGCGTGGTTCTCGATAAAACCGGAACGATTACCGAAGGCAAACCCGCCGTCTCCACCATAAAGCACACGGCTAAATTCGATGGAGACTCTGTATTGGCCTGGGCAGCCAGCATTGAGTCCGGCTCAGAACATCCCTTAGCCGCGAGCATACTGGCAGCAGCAGAACAAAAGCAGCTCAAGTTGGAAAAAGTGCAAAAATTTGAAGCCATTGCCGGTCATGGTGTCGTGGCTACCATCAACGGAAAACCGGTTTATTTCGGTAACCGCGCCCTGATGGAACTGAAAGGCATTGATGCCAGTAAATTTGATGGAGAACTGGCAGAATTATCGGCATTAGGGCAAACGCCCATGTTGCTTGCGGTCGATAATACGATTGCCGGAATTATTGCAGTGTCCGATCCCATCAAAAAAGATTCCGCCGATGCCATACAACAACTGCAAAAGCTGGGTGTCCGCGTTATTATGGTGACTGGCGACAATAACATCACCGCACTAGCTATCGCAAAACAGGCGGGTATTACCGAAGTCAAGGCTCAGGTGCTACCCCAAGATAAGGCCGGTATTATCAAAGCCCTGCAACAACAGGGCGAGACAGTCGGCATGGTCGGCGATGGCATTAACGATGCCCCCGCATTGGCACAAGCCGATGTCGGCATGGCAATAGGCACAGGCACGGATGTGGCGATTGAGAGCGCCGATGTCGTTATTTTGCAGGGATCGTTACTGAAAGTACCCGAAGCCATTGCCTTATCCAAAGCAACGGTGAAAAATATCAAACAAAACTTGTTCGGCGCATTCTTTTACAACACCATCAGCATTCCCGTCGCAGCCGGACTTTTATACCCGTTCTTTGGAATTTTACTCAACCCCATGATTGCCGGGGCAGCAATGGCGATGTCGTCATTAACTGTGGTTGCTAATGCCAGTCGATTGCGTTGGCTTAAGTTGAGTGGGTGAAAATATTATTTAGGGACGTAAAATAGTAATCCGATGTAGGGCGGATAAGCATCGCGCCATCCGCCTTACGGGTTCCGGTTGAGAGTTGGGTTAGGACAATTTAAGCACGACCCTAATCACAGCTTAGAAAATCCGTGTAACAATCAACTCCATCAACTCCATCAACTCCATCAACTCCATCCACTCCAATTATGGCGGTTTGCCAGTCGGCGAAACCGCCTTACAGCTTTACAGCTTTGTATAAGTAAGCCGTTGTCAAAAAATCAAAAAAAACCTAAATCAATGGAGTCTGACCCTGAGCTATCCCCCTAGGGAGGGTTAGTCGCGTAACATGGTTGGGCTTGAATCCGCCCCTGGTGGTTGGGGGGCGTAACCCGCCGAATGCGATTCCGTCGATATGGCGGATTACGATGTGCGGAAAATCCTTACATAATTTGAGCTTGAACGGGTTTGCTTTACCGATAGCAGCGCCCCCAATTCAGCCCATTTTTATCCATTTGTCATGAATACTGAGAATAGACGTTAACATATGGCAAAAAAAGTGGGTCATATCACGCACTTTTTTCTGAAAGTGTGTCATATCACACACTTCTTTCCTGGATCCCGCTCCACATGCGGGTTTCAGGGTCGCGTAAAATATCAAAAAGTGTGTCATATCACACACTTTTTGATAACGGTGCTTGTTAGCCGCCTTAAAATTGCCAATTACCGCAAAATCCATATCTGCTTAGATAAGGTGCAGGTTCGCCAATAATAAATGATATTTATCATATTATTCAATAGGTTTAGTCTTGTTTCGCGATCAAGTCGCAAGCAACCCAAACAGAACAATCCGCATGATAAATATGGCATGAAATGTGCTTATATTTATCTGTGAGCCAGAGATCTTTTTGGCTCACATAAACTTCTGCCGGTGTCCATAGCTCCGCATAAGTTGCATCCCCTTCCTCTCTAGTGCGGGTATAGGCGCAATGCCTAGCCGCACTCTTTTTGAGGAAATTGAGTAACGTTCAGGGTTGATTTATGTAAATTCATCTGAAAAATTGAAAACTTAAATATGTTAGCACTCAAGTCGCTCAGTAACAGGTTGTTCATCGTTTGCATGATAATTCATGCAGCGACAACCGTAATGGTTCAAATTTCTATCTGATTACCTATTAGGAACACATAATGACAATAACTAAATTCCACAATAAGCCAAGACCTTTCCTTTTATCCAGGTTAACCTGCAACACCCTTGCAACGGCCATATTGTTGGCGCTTGCCAACAATCCGGCAGGGGCAGGACAGCGGGCACAACCCCTGGACAACAACCCATACAGGCAAGTCGCCGATGGCACAGAAACCCAGGAAGACAAATCCGTCAAAAAATCCGCTTCACGACACCATGCCACGATAACTACGCCAGACAAAACACAGCCAATTATTGAGCTGGAAACGATGGTGGTGACGGGAAAAAGCGACCAGAAACTTGCCGCCGCACGCGCCGAAGTTGAACTTTCGCCAGGTGGCGTCAGCCTGGTTGATATCAAGGAGTTGCACGAACGCAACGTATCCAGCATAGCGGATTTTTTTCGCTATGTACCGGGGGTTTGGGCGGTCAGCCAATTTGGCAATGAGCAAGTCACTTTTTCGAGTCGTGGCTCGAATCTGGATTCCACTGACTTTGACAGGAATGGTGTTAAGTTCCTGCAAGATGGCCTGCCTGTCACTGCGGCTGACGGCAACAACCACAACCGCCTCATCGATCCACTGGCCGCCAGTTTTGCAACGGTTGCACGCGGTGCGAACGCACTAAAGTACGGTGCAAGTACATTAGGCGGTGCGGTCGATTTTACAACACCGACTGCACATAACGGCCCAGCCATGAACCTCTCTCTCAACGGTGGCAGTTTCGGTCAATTTCTCGGTCGAGGAACGGTGAGCAGGGTTTTCAATGATAGCCTTGACGGTTTATTGACTGTCGAAGGAAGAGTATGGGATGGCTACCGCGCCCACAACCAGCAGGATCGCTTTGGTCTTTATAGCAACTTCGGCTGGCAAATCTCCGACTCCATCGTTAACCGTACTTTTGTAAGTTACCTTAAAAACAATCAGGAGTTGCCAGGGCAATTGACCCGCGCACAATTCGACACCAATCCCAATCAAGCGAGTCGCCAAGCCATTGGCGGCAATTTACAGTTGAATGTCGAAACGGAACGTGTTGCCAATAAAACTACCTGGACGATTGACGATAAAAGCTCTCTCGATATTGGCTTTTCTTTTGAAAACCAGCAGCTTTATCATCCAATAGTAGACAAGGTTCTTGTTGATTTTGACGGGCCAGGGCCGCTGCCACCACGAGAAGTTTTCAGTCTGCTGGTTGATTCCATCCAGCAAGACTGGGGTACGTCCGCCCGCTACAACCTGCACCTGGACAGTCACGAGTTATTGCTGGGCGTTAATTTTGGCACCAACTCGGATAAAGGCGGCAATTACCGTAATGATGGCGGCAGACGCAATGGCCTGACCAATCAAATCACCAAAAAAGCCGATAATGTCGAAATTTTTGCTCAGGATCACTGGCATATTACGGATAAATGGACGCTTACCCCTGCTTTGCAAGGGGTGTTTGCACACCGTGAAGTGAATAATATTGGTGTAAATCCAGTCACTAATGCACTCACAGGTATAAATAGCCATCCCGATGCAAACTATTCCGGCATAAATCCCAGTTTAGGGTTGATGTATAACATGACCAAAAACAGCAGTGTTTATGGCAATGTCAGTCGCTTATACGAGCCGCCGACCAACTTTAATCTGGCCGATAACACCATCACCAACGCCGGTGGTGCAACCTTAAAGGCGATGGAAGGCACTTCTATCGAAATAGGTACACGAGGAAATCAAAATTTCGGTGTCTTAAACAGTGTGTCGTGGGACTTATCGCTCTATTATTCGTGGCTTCACAACGAAATCCTATCAGTTTCGCCTGTGGCGGGACTGAGTCTGGCAAAGAATATTGATAGCACAATTCACGCTGGCGTTGAAGGTTTGGTCAGTGCCAAACTTGACATTGATGGCAAAGGCACACACTCTCTCGAACCCATGCTGACCTTTACGGTGAACCATTTTACCTTTGATGATGATCCTCTTTACGGCAACAATGACTTACCCGCCGCCCCTGATTACTTCTTAAGGGGTGAAGTTCTCTATCGCCATGCAAGCGGCTTTTTCTTAGGCCCTACTTATGATGTGGTGGGGAAACGTTGGGCGGATTTTGAGAATACTTATAAGATTGATTCTTACGGTCTGCTGGGGTTGCGTACCGGCTGGTCTAACGATCATTATAAGGTATTTTTTGAAGCCCGGAATCTGCTCGATACCGCTTACGTTACCAACCACAATGTTCTGGACAGGGCGGCAGCAAATGCCCAGATATTAAACCCTGGCGCTCCACTGTCCTTCTATGGAGGTATGGAAATCAGTTTTTAATTAACGCATCTGTATTGGGGTAATCATTTATCCCGATACTAAGGAAGAAGCATGAAATAACTTCGACATCATGCCGCCCTCTCCCTTTGGGACAATGCCGTTAAGTTAAGAAAAAATCTCCCTCTCCTGCTGGAGAGGGTTGGGGTGAGGAGAATTAAAAATAAGGTAAAAGGCTTTTTGTCCCCCGCATCCTAACCTTCTCCCTCAAGGGAGAAGGGACTAAATCGCTTAACTTAACGGCATTGTCCCAAAGGGAGAGGGCGTTTTTTGACACAGAGGTTCCCATAACCCATAAATTGAAGATTAGAAATGATAAAACGCACGATAATTAAGATGCTTGGTCGAAGCAAGACCTTGCTATTTTTAGCTCTGACAGTCTTTGTCCCATCCTTGGTTATCGCCCAAGAAACAGGGGTTAAACCACTCCTGCTGCATGCGGCACGCGTTTTCGACGGCAATAACATGAGAACGAATACTTCGGTATTGGTCATAAATGGACAAGTGGCACAAATCGACACCCGCGAAGCATTCAAGTCCAGTGATGCGAAAATCATTGATTTGGGTGATGCAACCCTGTTGCCAGGCTTTATCGAATTACATGCCCATCTTGGCTTACAACATATTCCGGCTGATACTGTTCTAAAGCATGGCATCACCACGATTCGGGATGTAGGCGGACCCGTTCACCAGCCTTATGGTGGCAACGGCAGCTTGCGTGTGCTCACTTCCGGGCCGATTATTACCGCGCCTGGTGGTTATCCGATTCCAGCATGGGCTGATGAAAGTATTGCAATAGCCGTTTCCACAGAACAACAAGCGCGGCAAACTGTCCGCAACCTTATCGACGGCGGCGCAGTCGTGATTAAGGTCGCGTTGGAACCGGGTGGCGAAACGGGAGCGCCCTGGGCATCAAGCCATCATGAACATGGTCATGAAAATCAACCGGATGCAGGGCATAAAAATCCCCATCATCAGCTTGTACACAGAGATGCCCACGCAAAACAGGCATGGCCGCTATTGCCGGAAAATATTGTCAAAGCGATTGTCGATGAAGCCCATAAACACAACCGTAGAGTGACGGCACATATTGGTGAAGAAAAAGGTGCGAAGATTGCAATTAACGCGGGTGTCGATGAATGGGCCCACGTTCCTTGTGACATTATCCCCGAACCATTGCTAAAAAAAGCGGTGGCACGGAACATAAAAATAGTCACTACCCTAGACACTTTGTCGAAATGTTCCGGTGTTAGCCACAATGCCAACACATGGGCGGCGCTGGGCGGGATATTTTTATACGGCGCTGAAATTGCCCACCCGGATATTCCCTGGGGCATTGATGCACAGGAACTTATCTATATGATGCATACGGCAAAAATGCAACCGCTTGATATCTTGCGTACCGCAACATCGACAGCAGGCCAGTATCTGAATATACCGTTGCTGGGTACATTACAAAGCGGCGCACCTGCCGATATTATTGCAGTAAAAGGCGATCCGACCCATGATTTCAAGGTATTGGAGTATCCCGATCTTGTTATTTCAGGGGGCAAAATTGTAGTCAACAATTTTGCAAACTAACCATTTATTTTTGGGTATACGATGATGCGATTTTGCTGAAAATATGGCGGTCATTCAAGCCACAGAGTACATTTTGAACGAGCACCTTGAACAACTGGAAACGCAAATATTGGATGAGATACTGAAACATCCCGTATGTTGGGTATTTTGTAGGTTGGCGCTGACGTAAGGAAGCCCAACACTTCGATGCACTGCTTGTTGACAAAGCGGCTGGTAAAAATTATCTGGTTTTTAATCTTGCCAATCATTCTGACTTTAGTCAAAATGGCCTTAACAACTAGGGAGCTACCCTATGCAAGCCATCACCTTTAATCAAGCCATCAAAGACTTTGCTGTATTCATG
>NZ_JBKKBJ010000134.1:0-11060 GCF_046714055.1 Methyloglobulus sp.
TTGTCTGTGCCGCCATGCGCAAGCTTATTCACATCGCTTTTGGTGTCCTTAAATCCGGCAAGCCTTTCGATCCTCTTTGGGCAAAGTGAAATAAGCCTTGATTTTTGGATTTTAAGACGGTATCTGCCGGTATGACGGCTACTTGAAAGGTTGCTGATTCGGCTGAAAGTTGTATGTAATCAGGTAACGCCATATATTGCTTGGCGCTTTCAAACATTCTCCAGTACGAGTCCTATGCCTTAACGGGCAGGGATAATTGCACTTAATGAGTTGGATCTAAGTTTTAAAATTACTCCTCCCAGGGGCGGCAGGGTTAGCTTGACAGAGTGAAGTAAATTCATCCAGGGTATCGGTTCGGAAAGCACATCATCATTGGCGACATGGCTGCCAGCATAACTACCTGAATCCGAGTTAAAAATTTCTTGATAGGTGCCAGCTACTGGGACACCAATCAGGTAATTCTCCCTGACTACAGGCGTAAAATTAAGTATGACGATCAATTCCTGGTCATCATCCTTACGACGGTAGCTGATGACGGATTGCTCGAAATCATGACAGTCTATCCATTCAAAGCCATGATGGTCAAAGTCATGTTTAAACAAGGGCGGGTGTGTTTTGTAAACATGGTTTAAATCTTTCAGCAGGGCTTGTATGCCTTGATGAAGTGGGTATTCCAGTACGTGCCAGTCCAGGGACTGATTAAAATTCCATTGCGTACCCTGACCAAACTCGCAGCCCATGAACAGCAGTTTTTTGCCCGGGTATGTGAACATCATGGTATAAAGTAGGCGTAAGTTGGCAAACCGCTGCCATTCATCACCCGGCATTTTGTTGAGCATTGAGCCCTTGCCATGCACCACTTCATCGTGCGAAAAAGGCAGGGTGAAATTTTCGGTGAAGGCATAGAGCATGCCGAAAGTCAGCTGATCGTGGTGATATCTCCGGTGCACAGGATCTTCCTTCATATAAACCAGGATGTCATTCATCCAACCCATATTCCATTTCATGGAAAAACCCAGGCCTCCGGCCCAGGTCGGGCGGGTGACCTGCGGCCAGGCGGTTGACTCTTCGGCCATCATGACCGTACCGGGGTGCTGCTCATGGGTAACCGTGTTCAACTCCCTGAAGAAATCTATGGCTTCCTGGTTTTCGTTGCCACCATATTGGTTAGGTATCCAATCCCCGTCCTCACGGGAATAATCCAGGTACAGCATGGACGCGACCGCATCGACCCGCAAGCCATCGAGATGGAACTCTTCTAGCCAGAAAATGGCGCTGGATAAGAGGAAGTTTTTCACTTCATTGCGGCCAAAGTTATAGATCAATGTCCCCCAGTCCCGGTGCTCGCCTTTGCGGGGATCCTCGTGTTCATATAGGGCGCTGCCGTCAAAACGGGCAAGGGCAAACGCATCCTTGGGGAAATGCGCGGGCACCCAGTCCAGGATGACGCCGATGTTGTCCTGGTGGCAGGTGTCGATAAAGTAGCGAAAATCGTCGGGCGTACCGTGTCGGCTGGTCGGGGCAAAATAACCGGTGGTCTGGTATCCCCAGGAAGCATCCAGGGGGTGTTCGGTGATGGGCAGCAGTTCGATATGGGTGAAGCCCAGCCGCTTTACGTATTCGACCAACTGATCTGCCAACGCACGGTAATTGAGGAAATTGCCAAGATTATCGCGCTGCCATGAACCTAAATGCACCTCATAAATTGACATGGGTTCATGCAGCCAATCGTGATGTGTGCGCTGAGTCATCCACTGCTGATCCTGCCAAATATAGCTATTTTCCTTGACAACGATGGATGAGGTGTTGGGACGAAGTTCAAACTGTTGCCCGTAGGGGTCTGTTTTCAGCAGCACTTCATTACTGAAGCGGTTCAGTATTTCGAATTTATACAGGCAACCTTCTTTCAATCCCGGAACAAACAACTCCCAGATACCGCCACCGCCCAAGCTACGCATAGGATGACAACGGCCATCCCAGTGATTAAAGTCACCCACCACACTGACGCGCCCGGCATTGGGTGCCCAAACCGCAAACAAAACGCCCTCGATTTCGTCTGAGCTATGGAGATGCCCGCCCAGTTTTTGATAAACATGCCAATGTTTGCCTTCGCCGAACAGGTGTTGGTCAAATTCCGGCAATTGCACCGGGAAGTCGTAAGGGTCATAATCGAGGTGTGTGTTGCCGCTTTTATCTGTCCAGGATAATTGGTAATGCTTGGGCAATGGCTCCTTTCCAGCCCTATACTCCAAAAAATACTCAAAAAAATCCGTACCCGTAATGCGTTGAAAAGCCGCGTTATTATGGCTGAGCTTAACCGTTTCTGCATAAGGCAGATAAACTTTAATGTGGATTTGATTGGTTTTAAGATGCCAGCCCAAGACTGAAAAAGGATCGTGATGCCTGGCCTCCGAAATTTTTATAGATTCCGCATCCAGTACGTTTGTTGATGGTTTTTTCACCTTATGCATGCCTCTGTGTAGTAAAATTAGTTTCGGCTCATATTACCAAAAAAATAGGTGTTCTGCGTCTATTCAAACTACAGATAAACACAGGAGATAAACAATGTCAGACCGTAACGTCAGCCACCTCACCAAAAATACCATCGCACTCATTTTAGCGGGTGGCCGTGGCGCGCGCTTGAAGGATATGACCGATTGGCGGGCCAAACCCGCAGTGCCGTTCGGTGGCAAATTCCGAATCATTGATTTCCCATTGTCCAACTGTATGAATTCCGGTATCCGTAAAATAGGCATTTTAACCCAATATAAGGCCCACTCCTTAATTCTTCACATCCAGCAAGGCTGGGGGTTTTTGCGGGGTGAATTCGGTGAGTATGTCGAGCTGTTCCCAGCCCAGCAACGGCATGATATAGACTCCTGGTACAAAGGCACGGCAGATGCGGTATTCCAAAATATCGACATCCTGAGGACTCGTCAACCCGAACACATCCTGGTGTTGCCCGGCGACCACATTTACAAAATGGACTACGGTGCCATGATCGCCGACCACGTTAAGAAAAATGCCGATTTGACCATAGGCTGCATAGAAGTGTCGCTGAAAGAAGCCACCGCCTTTGGTGTGATGGATGTCGACGATAACCGCCGGGTGCGGGCTTTCGTCGAAAAACCGGCCAATCCACCGGTCATGCCGGGCAGGACAGATACGGCATTGGCGTCCATGGGGATATATGTTTTTAATGCCGATTTTCTCTACGAACAATTGATAAAAGACGCGGACACCAAAGGTTCCAGCCATGATTTCGGTAGAGACATCATCCCTTCGGTTATCGACAAATATCTGGTGAACGCTTACCCCTTCCTGGATTTACAAACGGGTGGGCAAAGTTATTGGCGGGACGTGGGGACGATAGACGCGTACTGGTCTGCCAATATGGAATTGATCGGCGTTAATCCTGAACTTAATTTGTATGACAAAACTTGGCCGATCTGGACTTATCAGGAACAAACGCCGCCCGCAAAATTTGTTTTTGATGATGAAGACCGGCGGGGACTCGCCGTCGATTCGATGGTTTCAGGCGGGAGCGTGATTTCCGGCGCGACAGTGCGGCATTCCCTGCTGTTTTCAAATGTCAGGGTCAATTCCTTTACGACGGTGCAAGATAGCATTGTGCTGCCTGATACCACCATAGGCCGTCATTGCCGTATCACCAAGGCCATTATAGAAAAAGGCTGTGAAGTCCCTGAAGGCACGGTGATTGGTGAAAACCGGGCGGAAGATGAGAAAAAATATCATGTCAGCCCGAGTGGCGTGGTTCTGGTGACCTCCGACATGCTAGGACAAAAATTGCACTACGTTAGATGAAGAACATAAAAAAAAATAAATTGCGGTTGGTCTTGTGCTGGCACATGCACCAGCCCGAATATCGTGACTTACAAACCGGGTCATTCAATCTGCCCTGGACTTATCTGCATGTCATCAAAGATTATGTCGATATGGCCGGGCATCTGGAAGCCGTGCCCAATGCCAAGGCGGTGGTCAATTTTGCGCCGATTTTGCTGGAACAAATTGAAGAATATGCCAAGCAGGTCAGCGCATATTTGCATGACCGCATTTCCATCACCGACCCTTTACTGGCAGCGCTGGTTGACCCCAGCATACCAGCCGACCTGGAAGACCGCATGAAGCTGGTGAAAGACTGCCTGCGGGCAAACCGGGAAAGGCAGGTCAACCGCTATTCTGCGTATAAGAAACTGGTCAAAATGGCTGAGTGGCTGGAACAAAACTACGGGTCTTTGGATTATGTGAATTCCCAGTTCATTTGTGACATCCTGGTCTGGTATCACCTGGCCTGGATGGGAGAAACCATAAAACTGACGGACAACCGAATAAAACACCTTATCGAAAAAGGGTCGGGCTATACCCTGCATGACCGGATTGAAATCCTGGAAATTATCGGCGAGCAACTGTCAAACGTGATTTACCGCTATAAGGCCTTGGCCAAAAGAGGCCAGATTGAGCTTTCAGTCACCCCGTACGCCCATCCCATCATGCCGTTGTTGCTGGACTTGAATTCTACCCATGAAGCCATGCCCAACGCCCCATTGCCTGATTTGAAAGCTTATCCTGGCGGCGAAGACAGGATCATCTGGCATCTCGAAAAAGGCGTACAAACGTTCAAGCGGTTTTTTGGTTTCAGGCCTGATGGCTGCTGGCCCTCAGAAGGCAGCATCTGTGAAAAAACCCTAAAAATACTCGGTGATTTCGGCTTTAAATGGGCGGCCAGTGGCGGCTCCGTCCTGCACAACAGCTTGCTGTTGCCCGAGAATGAGAAGCCAATGGGCGTACATCACCCTTTTAAGCTAAAGAAAACCAATATTCCTTGCTTTTTCAGGGATGACGGCCTATCCGACCTGATTGGTTTCGAATATTCAAAATGGCATGCGGATGACGCAGTGGGTGATTTGATTAAGCATCTGGAGAATATTGCCGCCAATGAACCGGAAGGCTCGGTGGTTTCTATTATCATGGATGGTGAAAACGCTTGGGAGTATTTCCCAAAGAATGGGCATTATTTCTTGAGCGCTTTGTATATGCGCCTGGCATCACATCCTGCCATTGAACTCACGACATTTTTCGAATGCCTGAAAAGCAAGCTGGAGATTAAGCCTTTGAACAGGCTGCTTGCGGGTAGTTGGGTCTATGGGACATTTTCGACCTGGATAGGCGATACCGATAAGAACCGCGGCTGGGATATGTTAGGTGATGTGAAGTGTGCCTTCGATAAAGCGATTTCAGCGGAACGTTTGACCGATCAACAAATCAAGAAAGCCGAATTACAACTGGCCGTTTGCGAGGGTTCTGACTGGTTTTGGTGGTTTGGCGATTATAATCCTGGCGAGGCTGTGAGTAACTTCGAAAAACAGTTCCGCTTGAATCTGGCTAATCTGTACCGCTTGTTAGGAGAAGATCCCCCTGCTTATCTGGCGCTGTCATTCACTCAAGGTTTTGGTGCGCCCGCAATGGGTGGGGCGATGCGCCCCAGCACTCAAGCATGACCAGTGGATAGAGTGTCTGCCATTTTAAACAAACGCCGTGCAGGCATCCTGCTGCACATCACCTCACTGCCCGGCTCAAGCGCAATGGGTGATTTGGGTCAGGAAGCTTATCATTTCGTAAACTTCTTGCATGATACCGGCATTACTGTTTGGCAAACGCTGCCCTTGGGCACCACCCACGAAGATCGCTCTCCCTATCAAAGCTTGTCCGCCCATGCCGGTAACCCTGAACTGATTAGCGTTGATTGGCTATGCAAGCAAGGCTGGCTGAGGTTCCCGGACATTTCCACGGAATCAAAAAACGCTTTCGAATACCCTAAAAGTATTTTACTGACAAAGGCATTTCATGGTTTTCTTAAACGTGCCGATGAAGGCAATAAAAAGGATTTTGCTGACTTTTGTCAGGCAAAATCCTTCTGGCTCGATGATTTTGCCCTGTTTATGGCGCTTCGGCATAAATTTCATCCGCAATGCTGGAACCAATGGCCTGAACATTTTAAGGAACGGGAAGCAAAAGCCCTACAGGAAGCCAGGCGGCGGCTAAAAGCACAAATAGACAGTATAAAATTTCAGCAATATGTATTTTTCCGGCAGTGGCTTGAACTAAAAGCTTACGCCGGACAACACGGCGTGTTGATGTTTGGCGATATCCCTATTTTTGTATCCTATGATAGCGCCGATGTTTGGGCTAACCGTGATGTTTTTAAGCTGGATGATGCGGGTGAAATGATTGTTGTTGCCGGAGTTCCGCCCGACTATTTTTCTGAAACCGGACAACGTTGGGGCAACCCGCACTTTAACTGGCACACCCTAAAAAAAACCGGGTTTCATTGGTGGCTAGACCGTTTGCAAACTCAACTGGAATTGTTTGACATTCTCCGTATTGACCATTTTCGCGGCCTGGAAGCTGCCTGGGAAATACCTGCATACGAGGAAACCGCCATCAATGGACAGTGGGTAAAAGCGCCCGGACATGCGTTGCTAAGCGCTATCAACGTAGCGCTGGGATCCATTCCTCTGGTGGCAGAAGATCTGGGCATCATTACTTCAGAAGTCGAGGAACTCAGGGATGAATTTCATCTGCCCGGCATGAAGATCCTGCAATTTGCCTTTGGTGACGGTCTGGATAATCCTTATCTGCCCGGCAACTATGTCACGAATTGCGTGGCCTACACCGGAACCCACGACAATGACACGACGCTCGGCTGGTCGGAAAATCTCAGTGATGAAGCTAAAACTAAAATTTATGATTATTTGGGCAACCCACAGACTTCAATACCTTGTGCGTTGATACATGCAGCCTTGGGCTCAGTTGCCAATCTTGCCGTTATCCCCATGCAGGATATCCTGGAATTAGGTTCTGAACATCGAATGAATACGCCAGGTACGGCTACAGGCAATTGGACTTGGCGCTTTCGCTGGGATCAGGTCACACCTGAACGGACAGAAAAGCTAGGGAACCTGGTGAGATTATTTGATCGGCAGGCATGATTTACAAGCCCTACCATAAAGTTTGCTTGTTGTACTGGCTTTTCGTATTATCCTTACAAAGCAAAGCTGACCATTCAGGAATATGTAAAACTAAAATCATGCCTATTGCTTAACTTGGGCATTGCTGGATGGGTTGCCGCTGGCTAAACCCCACACATTCACCGGAAAACAACAGAAGGATAACCATGAAAACACCCGTCCACATAGCGGTCACTGGGGCAGCAGGCAATATTAGCTATTCCTTGCTGTTTCGACTGGCGGCTGGATCCTTGTTAGGCCCTGACCAAGCTATCATCCTGCATTTGCTGGAAATCGCGCCCGCCATGAATGCCTTGCAGGGCGTGGTCATGGAGCTAAGCGATTGTACCCATCCCTTGTTGCATCGCGTTGAAATAACTGAAGATCCCACTGTGGCATTTAAAAAAGCTGATTATGCATTCCTGGTGGGAGCGCGTCCAAGAGGACAGGGAATGGAACGCAAAGACTTGCTGACAGTCAACGCAGAGATATTTTCCGCACAAGGCAAGGCGCTGAATGAAGTGGCAAATAGGAATGTCAAAGTGCTTGTGACCGGCAATCCCGCCAATACCAATGCGCTGATTGCCTTGCGGAACGCACCTGATTTAAAACCGGAAAACTTTTCCGCAATGAGCCGACTCGACCATAATCGCGCCCTGAGCCAGTTGGCGGAAAAATGCGGTGTGCTTTCAAAGGACGTAAAAAATGTGATTGTCTGGGGCAACCATTCTGCCACTCAATACCCTGACCTGCACCATGCCGAAGTCAAAGGTCTCGATGCCTTATCATTAGTGGAATATGATTGGTTCATCAATGAATTTATCCCCAAAGTACAACAACGCGGCACAGAGATTATCAATGTCCGTGGGCTATCCAGCGCCGCATCAGCCGCAAACGCAGCAGTTGACCAAATGAGGGACTGGGTTTTGGGTACCGATGAAGGCAGTTGGGTCAGCATGGGCATACCTTCTGACGGCAGTTATGGCATTGAGCAAGGCTTGGTGTACTCATTTCCTGTTACGGTAAAAAACGGGGAAATCACTGTGGTAAAGGGTTTGGACATCAATGAATTTAGTATGCGAAAAATGCGTGCA
The DNA here is from genome assembly GCF_046714055.1 of Methyloglobulus sp. GTDB lineage: Bacteria > Pseudomonadota > Gammaproteobacteria > Methylococcales > Methylomonadaceae > Methyloglobulus. The sequence goes on from NZ_JBKKBJ010000134.1 coordinate 8,123, forward strand.
ACAGAAGACGAATTAAGAGAGGAACGGGAAATCGTCAAACATTTGCTTTAAATAACGCTTTGCTATTTACCTAAAAAATCAGTTAGATTTGATATATACGCGCTACCGTAGGGGCAATTCCTTGTGCCTGCCCTGATACCCGGTGACCAAACTGCCCAGGCAACCACAAGGGATTGCCCCTACGAAAGCCGTGGAAACAATCTATCGCACTGCCCGGTGCTTAATAATATCCTCCACCACCGACGGATCGGCGAGGGTAGAGGTGTCGCCCAGGTTATCCAGTTCATTGGCGGCGACTTTGCGTAAGATGCGGCGCAGGATTTTACCGGAACGGGTTTTCGGCAAGCCTGCTGCCCACTGGATGACATCGGGAGTGGCTATCGGGCCGATTTCGTGCCTGACCAGTTTGATAAGCTCTGACCTAAGCTGTTCTGTCGGCGTTATCCCTGCATTCAAGGTGACGTAAGCGTATATGCCCTGGCCTTTGATGGCATGGGGGTAACCCACCACAGCGGCTTCGGCGACTTGCTCGTGCAGCACCAGTGCGCTTTCGACTTCTGCCGTGCCGAGCCTGTGGCCTGATACGTTGATGACATCGTCCACCCGTCCGGTAATCCAGTAGTAGCCGTCCTTGTCACGGCGTACGCCGTCGCCGGTAAAATAGTAACCAGGATAAGCCTTAAAATAAGCATCAATAAAGCGTTGGTGATCGCCATAAACCGTTCGCGCCTGACCCGGCCAGGGTTTGCCGATAACCAGGACTCCGGTTGCCTCGCCTGTCATAACCTTGCCATCACCGTCCATAATCTCAGGTTGTACGCCAAAAAATGGCAGTGTGGCAGAACCCGGTTTCAGTGCGGTCACACCGGGTAAGGGCGTGATCAAAATACCGCCAGTTTCGGTCTGCCACCAAGTATCCATGATGGGGCATCTGCCCCCGCCAACTACGTGATAATACCATTCCCACGCTTCGGGGTTGATCGGTTCGCCGACACTACCCAGAATCCTCAGGCTACTGCGGTCGGTGCGGGTAACAAAATCATTGCCTTGAGCCATCAATGCGCGAATCGCTGTGGGTGCAGTATAGAAAATATTGACGTGGTGTTTGTCGATCACCCGCCAAAACCGGTCTGCTTGCGGGTACGTGGGAACGCCCTCGAACATCAGGGTAGTCGCACCATTGCATAAAGGCCCGTAGATCATGTACGAATGCCCGGTAATCCAGCCTATATCGGCGGTGCACCAGTAAATATCGCCGTCGTGGTAATCGAAGACGTACTTGTGGGTCATGGCGGCATACAGCAAATAGCCGCCCGTGGTGTGCAACATGCCTTTAGGCAGGTTGGTGGAGCCGGAGGTGTACAGTATGAACAAGGGATCTTCGGCATCCATAGCTTCTGCCGGACAGATGTCTGAGACCGCCGCCATCGCTTCGTGATACCAAACATTCCGCTGTTCGTCCCAGGCCACTGGATTGCCGCTGTTCTTGATGACGATAACCTTATCGACACTGGGACATTGCGTTAGCGCTTGGTCAATATTGGCCTTGATGGGGATGACTTTACCGCCCCGATAGCCTTCGTCGGCACACACCACAAACTTGCAATCGGAATCCAGGATGCGGTCTTTAAGCGCTTCGGCTGAAAAGCCGCCAAACACCACGGAATGTACAGCACCTATGCGTGTGCAAGCCAGCATGACGGTTGCCGCTTCTGCAATCATGGGCAAGTATATACAAACGCGGTCGCCTTTTTTTACGCCCTGGGCTTTCAGTACGTTAGCGAATTTACAGACCTGTTGGTGTAATTGTCTATAGGTGATTTTTTGGCTATGTTCGGGATTGTCCCCTTCCCAGATAATCGCAACCTGATCGCCGCGCTGGGCTAGATGCCGATCCAGGCAGTTGACGCTGACATTGAGTTTGCCGCCCTCAAACCAGCGTATGTAACCCTCGGCGTAATCATATGCCATGACCGTATGCCAAGGCTGGCCCCAGTCCAGAAATTGCTCAGCCTGCTCAGCCCAGAATTGTTCCGGCTGGTCAATGGAACGTTGGTACATGGCTTGGTACATTGCCTGATTGATGTGGGCATATGCAGCCAGTTCTGGTTTTACGTCGTAGATTTTGGCTTCTGACATGATTGTTCCTACGTGTTATTAAAGGAAATTGGTTATTGCCCTAACTCTCCCCGTGGGCATAGGTATCTAACGCAACGCGTCATCTCGGCAGGGATTGCCGAGATCCAGAAGCCATGGATGCTAATGTCAAATATTGCCATCCGTTTTTTTAGCTACATGGAACTCCTTTTGAGCAGTCTTCACATCCCTGTGTCCTGGATTCCGGCGACCTCCATGGATGGAGGAAGTGCGGAAGAGGATATGGAATCCTCGCCGCCAATCCATGCCGGAATGACGGCGTAGTGACTTGTGTAGACCTATACCTCATGGAAGAAGAGATTTTAGTTCACATCAGGATTTACAAGCTGATTGCACGGCACAAAGCCAAGGCCGCAGGCTGCCAATGGGCAATCGCCCAATCCAATATTTCACCTACTGAAACACCTTTAAGTTTATCAGGCGGATTTTGCATGAGCAACTTCAACAAGTCAAAGAGTGTTTTATTGGCCGATTGGGTGTCCACTGTCGTTGCCAAGGTTTGTTTGCTGAGTTTATGGCCGTATCGGTCGACGAGTACGGGTACGTGCATATAGGCTGGCGTAGGCAAGGCCAATATTTTCTGTAGATAGATTTGCTTGGGCGTTTCTTCCAACAAATCGCATCCGCGCACGACATGGTTGACTTTCTGTAAGGCATCATCAACCACCACGGCGAACTGGTATGCAATAATCCGGTCTTTGCGCTTTAAGATGAAATCGCCGTGTAGCCTTGCCAGATTATGGCAATTCAAACCCTGCAATTCGTCTTGAAAAGATAAGGC
>NZ_JBKKBJ010000135.1:0-3772 GCF_046714055.1 Methyloglobulus sp.
ATGGAATGGCTAGCCAGCAGGGAAAAAGCTCTTGCCATTATCGCAGGATTACTGAAAAGCGCACCCGAAAAAGCCGCTGAAAAAGTAGAGCAGCTCCTGGATAAAACCAGGAGCCTGGAAAAACAACTGGAACGGTTGCAAGCTCAATTAGCCAGTTCTGCGGGTAGTGAGCTAAGTAGTCAGGCCGTCGAAGTGGTGGGTATCAAGGTGTTAGCCGTTAAATTGGATCAAGTTGACCCCAAGTCTTTACGTGATCTGGTCGATCAATTAAAAAACAAACTGGGCAGTTCCGCTATTGTTTTGGCTACCGTTGAAGGCGATAAAGTCAGCTTGGTTGCCGGAGTTTCCAAAGACCAGATCACCAAGATCAAGGCGGGCGATCTGGTCAATTTTGTTGCCACCAAAGTCGGCGGAAAAGGTGGAGGCCGTCCCGATATGGCAATGGCAGGCGGTAACGATCCATCCGGTTTGGACGGGGCATTGGCGCAAGTACCCGCGTGGATTCAAGCGCAATTGGCACAATAAGGGATTTTTGAAGGATGGCACTTTACGTCTATAAATTTGGCGGCACGTCGGTCGGCTCGGTTGAGCGTATCAAGACGGTTGCGGAAAAAGTCAAGTCTGCCCACGATTCCGGTAACCAGCTTGTCGTAGTCGTTTCCGCGATGAGCGGCGAGACCGACCGCTTGATTGCCCTGGCAAAAGAAATGCAGCAACAACCGACAGAGCGGGAGCTAGATGTATTGGTATCCACTGGCGAACAAGTCACCGTGGCCCTGTTGAGTATGGCTTTACATGCTATTGGCTGTGCGGCCTGTTCCTACACGGGCGGACAGGTCAAAATCCTGACCGATAACAGCCATACCAAAGCGCGGATACTGAATATAGAAGACAAACGACTGCGTGCTCACTTGGATCAGGGAAATATTGTCGTTGTCGCGGGTTTTCAGGGTGTCGATGAACACGGCAATATCACAACCTTGGGGCGCGGTGGTTCGGACACCACCGCTGTCGCGCTGGCGGCCGCGCTAAAAGCCGATGAATGCCATATTTATACCGATGTCGATGGCGTTTACACCACCGATCCGTGCGTGGAACCTAAAGCCCGCAGGCTAGCTAAAATTACCTTTGAAGAAATGCTGGAAATGGCCAGCCTGGGTTCAAAAGTCTTACAGATACGGTCGGTAGAATTTGCCGGAAAATACAATGTCCCCTTACGAGTGCTGTCTTCCTTTACCGAAGGCGCGGGGACGCTTATTACTTACGAGGAATCAGAAATGGAAAGTGCCATAATTTCCGGAATCGCGTTTAACAGGGATGAAGCAAAATTGACCATCAGCGGCGTACCCGATCGGCCTGGAATTGCTTTCAAAATCCTTGGCCCCATTGCCAATGCCAATATTGAGGTCGATATGATCATCCAGAATATTGCCGATGATGCGACCACCGATTTCACCTTCACCGTCCACCGTAATGATTATCAACGGGCTAAAACCGCCCTGGAAAAAACCTGTGCCGAACTGGATGCCAAAAAAGTGACGGGCGACGACGAAATCGTTAAGGTTTCCATTGTCGGTGTCGGTATGCGTTCCCACGCCGGTATTGCCAGCACCATGTTCCAGGCATTGGCTGGTGAAGGTATCAACATCAAGATGATTTCAACATCAGAAATCAGAATCTCGGTGGTCGTCGATGAAAAGTATTTGGAGCTTGCGGTAAGGACCTTACATGCGGCGTTCAAACTCGATCAGGGTAATCCTTAAGGAATCTCTGAACAAGTTGCTTCAGCCCATGGTTTGACAAGCCCACCACTAACGTAATCAACACAAACCGTTCGTCCTGAGCTTGTCGAAGGACTGTGCAGCCGTAGGTTGGGTTAGGCGCACATCACGAATGTCCCTATGATTGTCACCGGATTGTCCGTGCGCCGTAACCCAACATAATACCTGAAACGCCATTTGTTGGGTTACGACGCGCCCAAGCGTCATACAGGCTTCATCGCCCTACAGTTTGCGCGCCTAACCCAACCTACGATGCTGCTTGTCGAAGGGCTGTGCAGAGCCAACCAAGTAGTACGCTGTGTTTACCATTAAACATCGGAAGATACACGCAGCGTACCACCTGACTATGGCCCTCGTGCATCATCGGGAACAAAGCCAGCGGGCGGCTTACTTGCGTTAGGTGTATTGCCTTGGCGGCCTTGCATCAGGAGGGCGCGGATGCGTTCGCCTTGCTCAAGGCGAACTTTTTCCTGTTCGGCTTGAAGCTTTTCTTCCGCTGCTTTGGCGATGCCTTCCTGATGGCTGCGCCAGGCATCGAAGGTAAACTGCGAAGCAAATGCACCCAGAAACGCACCAAAGGCGATTTGTAGGATGAGTTTCACAGTGAATTATCTTTATTCTGGTGCATCAAGTTTATTCCATCCTTTACCTTGGGATGATTAATTCTACTTTGTCAGATTACATAGTCACCCAATCCAAGCTCGTCATTCCGGCATGGATTGCCGGAATCTAGGCTCCATGGATGGATTTGAGCCTACCATCCTTGGCACTGGATACCCGCTCCCGGCGGGTATGACGAACCTTAGTATAATCTGACAAAGTAGAATTAAGCCGCTGAATAAAATCAGCGGCTTAATCATCCATCTATTAACCCTTATGGTATCGCTGGCAAGGCTGCGGCGATCCCTGCGACCGCATCGTTGCAAGCCGGGTGCCCCCATCCGCTAGTGCTTATACCTGGCATTTGAGCCGCTTGGGGAATTATGTCGTACACGATGTTGTCAGGGCGATCCGCATCGCCGCTGATACCGCCGGGAACAAAGTCAAAGCCAAGCCCACTCCGTGTCCGCCAAGCGATATTGTGATCCGCACAAGAAGAATCACCACTTACGCCGGCAGCGCCCACTAGATCACCGGCTTCATTATAGAGCGCAAGCCCGCCTCCAAACACATTAACCCCGCCGATTTTTTTTCCAACTAAAGGGTCATTATGCTGACCATAATTTTTCGATGGCCCCTTATAAGCCGCAGCGGTGTCAACCGGGTTGCTTTCTTGTAGGCCAAATAGGCTGCCGCCGGGCTGAACGGCCGTATACAGGTTGGCCGTTGAAAGGGCTAGGCCGGGAAGGCTGAACGCATTGGCCGTATTGGCTTTTTGGGCCGAGATGACACGGCTGCCAGGCCACTGGTCGCCCCGGTCAGCGCCAGTAAATGCGACGGCGCAAACAATGCCGTCCCTATCGACAATAGTGCCCCACATATGTAAACCGAAACCGCCATTATCCACACCTTGCGCCGCAATTAAAGCTGTTTTTAGGTCTCCATGAGTAGGCAAGTCTTTGCAGTCGGCAAAAGCGATATTGGACGCAGCCGCCAATGAGCCCACAAGTGCCAGATTAACAATTGTTTTCTTCATTTTTATTTTCCCCAAATGTTGCGGCAGAAATGTCGCTGCCGCTTCGACAAATATTAAACACCCTACAGAGATGCCTAGAAGATGCCTAGAAGATGCCTAGAAGATGCCTGGAAAGTCTAAATGCATTAGTATAATGAAGTCAATACGTATAAATACCTAAAATGAGTATTTTTTGGCAATTTAGCCAAAAAATTCAATTTGTTAGCAAGTAGCCTTGATGCAGCTTGCGGAATCGAGGGTTTTCAGTTCCTAATTAGCCTCGATTTCTTTACACTACATCGAGGCTACTTGCTTGTCTATTCGTATAGACAATCTGCCATATCAGGGAGCCTGATTTTGTGCGGATCGTGCATTT
>NZ_JBKKBJ010000136.1:0-22499 GCF_046714055.1 Methyloglobulus sp.
ATCACCGTAAACCGGCCCAACGGGCTGCGCGTCGAAGTCGAACAGAGTGACGGCGAGAAGCATCTCGTCCTGTACGACGGCAAGGACATCACGGTATCCAGTCCTACAGAAAACGTCTATGGGCAGGATGGCGAACATTCGGGTGTGTCCCTCAGTTTGTCCCATCAGGTTCGCAAAAGCCGTACCGGCAGGCCCCTTAACGCTGCCAATGAGGATTTCCGGCATGGCATCAGCACCTTGCCCCTCGCTGGAAAACACGGTGGCCTCCCCCATCCTGAACCAAATTGCACCTGACATAAAAACTCCGATCATTAGGCTAAAGCTGCATTCTATGATGGATGAAGTTACAGGGGCAATAGCTCAAGCCACGAGCTAACAAAAACCATTATCCATCTTTCAGATTTTAATCGCTACGTAAACAGCAAGATTTCATTAAAAACTGTGTCATATCAAACACTTTTTAATATACGTCCTGATTAGCAAGGATCGTCAGCTAAAAACTAAAGGCAACGTCAAACCGGTAGTAATAAGCCTGAAAAACCTGTGAAACTGTTAAAATGAATGGAAAGTCCTGTGGGTCTCGACCGAGTGTGGCAAGTCTTTACCCAAAACGGCGACGTCTAGGCACTGGGGCTTTTATGCTATAGCAAAACTGGGCGGATTTACCGATACCAAGCGCACTGGATGTGTCGGTTGGGACACGATTTGGCAGGGTTGGTTTCGATTTCAAGAACGGCTTCAGGGATACCAACTCAGCAAGTTGGTGCTCGCTGAGTTATGATTAAGGGACAGTCTTACGACCCGTATCCGGACTTTGGCCCTGAATATAAGCCCACTAGCTTAGCTGGTGGTTGTTTAGTTTGGCTGAAGCTTGTAAGTAATACCAATCCCAAAAAGTTGTTATATGAAACCCCTCACCCTGGCCTTCTCCCTTTGGAGAAGGTATCAATGAGAATTTATTGGGATTGGTGTAATCAGGAAAACTTATGTTCAGGGTGCGGTCGGCTGGTATCTGGCCCCGATGCCTCATCGCATACCCCTATTATGCTCATCAATCGTTGAATACGCTTACGATTCCAGCCTTGTTCATAGTCTTAATTCAATTGGGCAGTTATGCGTCTGGCCTGATATTTGGGGTATACTACATAATTCATTGTAGGTCTCGTTAATTTCTGTTTGGGTCGAAGGAAAACTATTCCATCCAACCTGCTTCCGAGATATAGCACTTAATTGTTTGAATTCGCGTAATAACAAAAAGGGGAAATCCACTTTACTCTCGTAACCCCTATATATAGTGGTTGAATATCTGTTACCCAAGGATAATCTGATTCCGTGACACGCCGTCCGCTAGATAGGATTTTTCGCTGATTCATATATACTGCATCTTCTGCCTACGAGAGCGAAGTGAATTCCCCTCTTAACAAAAAACAGTATTATGGATTTTAGAAAAGATATTAATGGGTTAAGAGCGATTGCTGTAATTGCCGTAATCCTTTTTCATTTTGGTGTCTCCAGAATGAAAGGCGGGTTTGTCGGCGTTGATGTTTTTTTTGTGATTTCCGGATTTCTCATGACCGGAATTATTTTTAATAAAGTAGATCGAGGGAATTTTTCTCTAATTGGCTTCTACCTTGATCGCGGTCGCCGAATAATTCCGGCTCTTGCATTTCTTTGTTTTGTTTTGCTCGTAGCTGGATGGTCTTTACTGACTCCATCCGAATACAAAAATCTCGGGAAGTCTGTGGGTGGTAGCCTAGGATTTATATCTAATATTATTTTTTGGCGTGAAGCAGGGTATTTTGATCAAGCCTCGCACGAAAAGTGGTTATTGCATACCTGGTCGCTTTCTGCGGAATGGCAGTTCTACATAGTCTATCCATTAATCATTCTTCTATTGCGAAAATGGCTGGCGGCATCACGGGTTCGTTGGGGATTATTTTTTTTTGCGGTCTTTTCATTCTTGATTTCGATTTATGCGTCTGGTCGATGGCCGAGCGCCGCGTTCTATTTGCTTCCGACGCGGGCATGGGAAATGCTGGCTGGTGGACTGGTTTATCTTTTCCCTATAGCCATAAAAGAACGTACTGGAACGATGTTGGAGTTGATCGGAATTGGCCTTATTGCTTTTAGTGTTATGTATGCCAGTGCAGATGATATTTGGCCAGGTTGGTTGGCATCTATCCCAGTTTTAGGTGCGGTTTTGGTCATAATGTCAAAAAGAAATGAATCTTTATTGACCTGCAATCCGATAGCGCAGTTTATTGGAAAAACTTCTTATTCTATTTATTTGTGGCACTGGCCCTTAGTGGTTGCACTTAACGATTTTGGTGCTGCAGCCTAAGCGTTATGGGTTATGGCGGCGATTGCCGCATCATTTTTTTTAGGTTACTTATCTTATTTTTTTATTGAAGGTTTTGCAGGGAGAAAAAACAGGTACGTTAAAGGTATAAGTCCAAATATAAGAGTCGGGGGTACATTAATTCTTGTTGGTTTTTTGGGGACGTTTGTTTTTGTATTAAAAGGTGTTCCTGGTCGTATGAAAGCTGAGTTTTACGATAGTACAAAAGATATGGTTATGCCGCTATTCAATAATGGGTGGTGTTTCTACAGTATTGACTCTATTGACGAATTGTCTATAGGTAATGATGGGTTAAAATGTGAGCTCGGGGATAAAGCATCGGGCATCAAAGGATTGTTGTTTGGTGATTCTTATGCTGGTCATAATGGCCCGTTTTGGGATGTTGTTGGATCAGACAATCATATAAAAATAAATTCTGTTGCTACAAATTGGTGCTATCCAAGTATTACAGGAGAATTTACCGGGCCTTCATCTAGCAGAGCTTATAAGCAGTGCAAGATAAATAGGGATTACTTGGTAAATAACCTTTTTGATTATGATTTTGTTGTTTTTGCTGGCGCGTGGGATGATGTATATTACCAAAATAAAGAGCAAGGTCTTTATGATGCAATATCTTTAGCGTCTGATAAGACAAAGCTGGTAATTTTGATGGCTGCTCCGACTACTTTTGATGTTAATGTTAAGTCTAGGTACGAGAGAAGTCTTTTGTCTGGATTGAATTTTGATATAAACGAACTCAGCAAAGAAAAAGACAAAGTGACTCGAGAGGCAGATGAAAAATTAGAAATTTTAGCAGGTAAGTATGATAATGTTTTGTACTTGGACAGAAAGTCTCTTTTTAATATTGGCGGGATTCCTTCGGATGTGACTAAAGATAATATCCCATATAGTTTAGATGGTGCCCATATAAGTATATACGGCTCTAGGATGTCTGCTTTATCATTTGAGAATTCAACTATTTATAATAAATTTAAAGAAAGAATTTCAAAAATAAACCCGAATAAATACCGTCTTGCCACCCGAAAAGCAAGCGATAATTAAACGGCGGTGTAGGGTCAAAAGGCTTGCCTGATTTGTATACCGAAGGCAATATGAATAAGCTTACGCATGGCGGCGCAAGCAATGGCTTTACCGCTTTCGCTGCGAGGCGGGGGGGTGGCTACCGTTTAGGAATTGCTAACTGTTCGATGGCGGTGTATGTTCCGTTTTGGTGGATTGCTGGCGCAAATCCATCTTACGGCAACGCTTTATCTGCCCACTGTTAAACCAAGAATCTATAAAATGGACTAGACAAGAAAAATAACCTGCCCTACGTTACGCTATACCATCCTGCAACAGAATGATGCACAAATCGTACTGAGTGTTTTCAACCCTGACATTATAGGAACCTCTGAATAACTGAAGGAAATCATTGCGGTTGGCTGTAAAAGGCGTAAATTATCAAAAAAGTCGTTGAGTTATGCCGTTATCATTTTTAACATTTTGGCTGGATTTGTTCAGAGATTTCTATAGATTCGGCCTTGTGAAGTTTTAATACTTCGTGAATTAAAGCTATATGTAGAAAGAGATACAGGCAAATTGGCTTCAATCTTTAAAAGGCCGGATCACATAGAATATTCTATGCCCATAATTTCATTAGCACTATTTTCCTTATTTAAGTCAGGCAACTTTTGCTATAGACTGTAATAAGGCCTATCTATCCCAGAAATCATTGGATGCACATCCATCGGGCAAGAAAAAGTTGAAGTCCCATTCAATGCCTATCAATTTAATGACTTATGAACACGAGCAAAACGACCCAATTACCCAGTGCCATATTTGCGCTGTTATTATGCCTGTCTTCCGCTAACGCAACATCACAACCCCGGATGGCAGTCCTTGATTTTGAGCTTAGGGATCACACGCTTGCGCCTGGCATTCCGCAAGAAATAGCGCGTACGGCTTCGGTTAAGCCGATGCTGGAAGAAGAATTAAAAAAATCAGGCTACGACATTGTTACGATACCGCTAGATGCTCAAACACAGGCCACCGCAGGGGTGGGTTATCTTTTCGATCACCACGATGTTGCCGCGCAACTGGCACAGCAATACGGCGCAGACTATGTGATAGTGGGCAGGTTGCATAAACCCAGTTTTTTGTTTGTGTACCTGATGGTGCACCTAATTGATGTTAAACAACAGCGCTTGATAGCGGATTATTTGTCTGAAGTTAAAGGTGGAGAGAAAAAGCTGACCCGTAAAGGGGTGGAGAGCTTGGTTGTTAAAGTCAACGATACTTTTAGCGGCTTGAAATAAGTTTCTACTGCGAAATTTTCAGCCTAATGGGGATCTCTAATCTAATGCTTATAAAATGCTGTGCTCCTGGCATATTTTCTCACTATCCTCTTCGGTCAGCGGTTCCTTGGTCAATCCGCACAAGTACCCATCTGACAATAGGGTAAAAAATTGGCAGGTTTTGCATATCCCAAAAGAGTGTGATTTGTTCGATTTTTGCAAGGCGGTTAGCACGGTCACCAAGGCTTCGTCGTAACGGGGTAATTCATTGGCCTGCAATAAATCAGAAGCCTGATTGAACAACTCGCACGGCCTGGCTTTCGCCAATGTTGCTTTCCCTTCGGGAAGTAGGCTGAGATGGACAACACGCCGGTCTACGGTGTCCGTTGTTTTTTTGATATAGCCTTTTTTTTCCAATAACAACAGGGTTTGTGACACCGTTCCCCGAGTCATGCCCAGATAATTGGTGAGGGCAGCCGGGGTATCACTGTACTTATTGCATCGCGACAAGTAGTCCAGAACCTGTAAATGTACGGATTGCAGGCCAAATTCCGTACATTTTTTACGTTCTTCTGAACGTATCAATGCGGACATGCGTTCGATAACGTCGAAAACGGTAACTTTTTCCATAAGTTAAAGTTCCTTAAGAAAGGATAAGTTGACAGTGAAGTGATGGTAACATAAGCTATATGTTTCGATTCGCTATTTTATACCAGGTCTTTCTTTCGGAGATAATTATGCCACTTTCCCATGTCTATGACACCTATGCAAAAGCTGCGAGTGGAAGAATTATGCACTTTGATGTGGTTCTTGATGAACAGGATCAAGATAAGGCCTTGCGTTATGCCAAGGAATGGTTAGCCAGTATGGGTCACGCGGATGCGGTTGTGACCCAGGAAAACTGTGCTTTTTGCCACAGTGCTGAGGCACCGCCGGAATTACGTAAGCAGATAGACGCCCAAGGTTATGCTATCTATAAGCTTGAAGGTTGCCCCAAATAAAAATTCGGGATTATCATTAGCTTTGCTTGCCTTACCACACTACAAACGAGCCAATGACAACAGCAGATGAACCCATTCCATCACCCTGCATAAGACATTGTTGCCTGAACGAAGAGGATGTGTGCGTGGGTTGTTTCCGTTCATTGCCTGAAGTTGTTGGCTGGGCCAATGCTGATAACGCAACCCGGCAAATGATTTTGAATAACACAAAAAGTCGCCGTGTCGCCTATCATGAAAGATATAAGCATTTTCTTGGATAGGATTACAATGCCCACTTCATGGAATTCAAATGAGTTGCCATCATGTTGAACACTGCCGCCTTATTACCAAGCCTCATTGAAGCTGTAGCAAAAACTATTGAAAACAATGCCGAAGAACTGACCGAGCTGGATCAAGCGATAGGTGACGGCGATCATGTGGCTAATTTGCAACGTGGCATCCAGGCGTTGATGGCTCAAAGTGGGGCTTTAAGCCAACTCGATTGGCAGGCTGCCTTGCAGAAAATGGGTATGACCATCATGTCCTCAATAGGCGGCGCATCCGGCTCACTCTATGGCACGTTATTCATGGCCATGGGCAAGAACCTGCAAAATCAGCCATTAACGTTAACGACCTTTGCCGATGTATTTTTAAAAGGTGTGGAAGCCGTTAAGCAACGTGGCAAAGCGGACAAGGGTGAAAAAACCATGCTGGATGTATTGATCCCGGTAGCAGGACAGTTACACCAGGACGCAACCAAGCCGTCCCAATTGATTGACTTATTTGAGCAGGTTAAGCAGGCGGCAATAGCGGGTGCGGAATCTACCCGCGATATGGTTGCGACTAAGGGCCGCGCCTCTTTTCTGGGCGAGCGCTCACGAGGCCATATTGATGCGGGAGCAAAAAGCAGTCAGTTAATGATTTGTGCGCTTGTCGATGCGTTATTGATTTGGTCCGATTATGCCTGAAACCGTTTGGGCTGGACTAATCCAAAGCCCACTAGCCTTTCGACAGGCTCAAGGTGAACGGAGTTAATGGCTACACAAGGCCGAATCTATAGTCGATGTGTTGGTTGTGAACCTAGGGCACACTCTAACCACCCCACCGCAATGCTGCGGTATGGACTGGGGCATCCCACAAGCGCGTCAGTTCTTCGTCGAGCAGGGTCAAGGTAATCGAAGTCCCCGCCATATCAATTGAAGTGGTGAAGTTGCCGACTAGGGATCGGATAATACGTAAGCCCTTTTTTTGCCAGAATGCCGCCGCCAAACCGTAAACCAAATACAGTTCCATTAGCGGCGTTCCACCGAATCCGTTGACATGGAGCAACATTTCCTGGCCTTTCTTTGGATGCAAATCTTCATCAATAATCGTAGCCACCTGTTCAACAATGTCCGCTGCGCTTTTCAAAGGCACAGTTTCACGACCGCGTTCTCCGTGGATACCGACACCCATCTCCATTTCATTGTCGCCAATCGCAAACGTCGGTTTGCCTAAAGCGGGCACTGTGCAACTGGTCAAGGCAACACCCATAGACGCAGTTGCGAGGTTGATACGGTCGCCCAGCGTTTTGCACTCAGACAAACAGACACCATTTTCAGCCGCCGCGCCGACCATTTTTTCTACCATCAAGGTTCCCGCCACGCCGCGCCGTCCTGTGCTGTGCGTTTTCGGTAAAGAAACATCATCGCTGACAAGCACGGAAGCGCTCGTAAATTCCAACATTTCCGAAGCGATTTCAAAATTCATCACATCGCCGGCATAATTCTTGACGATGAACAAAACACCACCGCCTTGTTGGACGGCTTGCGCCGCAGCCAGCATCTGGTCGGGGCTAGGGGAGGTGAATATTTGCCCAGGACAGGCCGCGTCCAACATGCCTGTGCCGACAAAGCCGGTATGCAAGGGCTCATGCCCGGAACCGCCACCTGAAACCAGCGCAACCTTGCCCGGCCCTTTAAGCGTTTTTCTTTTGACGTACCGGGGTTCTGCGCTGAATTCAATGATGTCGCTATGGGCAAGGGCAAATCCCTGTAGGCTCTCGTTGAGGACTGTATCGACGTTATTGATGAATTTTTTCATGGAACTGCCTCTCTTTATTAACGGGCTGTTTAGTTTCCAAGCCGGAGCGCCAAAAACAACGGTTATGCTTCAAGCTTGTGCAAAGCTAGCCTTCCTTGCACCTTTTTTGTTAATGCAACAAACCTTGTAATACGGCAGGTTCACTGGCTGAATGAATGCAGCGCAAGGGTATTGAATTCACCTTCCTACAAAGCATCCAGCCAACCTTGCACCAGTTTTACCCTAGTAGGATCGCCTAACACCTTAAACAAATCAATACTCTTTTGAAAAGCCAGTTTGGCTTGTTCCTTATGGTCTTGTTGCGCATAAACTACCCCCAAGTTATTGTAATTAATTGCCATGCCTACTTTATGGCCTAAGCTTTCATAGAGTTTTAAAGCCTTTTGATGATACCCAAGGGCTTTATCCAGGTCGCCTCGGATTTGATAGACAATCCCAAAGTTAGTGTAATCCGCCGCCATGCCTTCTTTACTGCCTAAGCTTTCATCAATCGTTAAGGCTTTTTGATGATGTTCAATGGCTTTATCCAGATCGCCCCGGATTTGATAGACATTCCCCAAGTTGCCGTAAGCCATTGCAATTTCTTCTTGGTCGTGATGCGCCTCACCCAATGCCTGTACTTTAGCTGTAAGCGGCAATGGCCTCGCCTAAGTCACCGACACAAGCCAATAAATGCCCTAGATTATTCCAGCCATCGGCATTATCGGGGTCTAGCCCTGTGGCACGGCGATAGGCTTGCAAGGCTTCCTGGGTATTGTCCAAATAGGCTAAGGCACCGAGGTTGCGGTACGCTTCCGCCCCTTGTTTGGCTTCCTGATCGGCTTTATGCGCGGCGTTGGCAAACAGGGCTTTCGCCTGGGTGGTATCGCCTTTGGGCTAATGCGGCCAATGCGGCTTTGACTTGCGCTTCGGTGCCAAGAGTATTTTGCCCTTTGCTTAACGCCGTCACTGCTTCGGTAAGTGCCTTAAGTTCGTCTTTGGTTTTTGTTTCGAGCTGGTGTTTGTTTATCAGCTTGGTAACGATATTTTCGACACTGGCAGAGGTCATGCCGATAGTCACGTCACCTGTCGCAACGACAGCGTTGCCGCCATTACTGGCTGTCGCCGTAATATTTCCCGAACTGGCGATGCCATTACCGGAGGCTGTGATCGTGGGCTTGGTTTGTGTTGGTTTCTTCGAAAAGTGTAAATAGGCTTTCCATACTGCGGCTACCAATACAACAATGCCGCCACCGATAAAGGTAATCAATTCCCAGTTTTCTGGCTTAGACAGCCAATCCCAAGCATTTATTATCAGATTCATTAGCCTGATCTAAATAGTGAACATTACAACGAATGATAAATGAAACAGCAAGCTATTGATAATAGATTTGTTGCTTTGGCCATTGGAATACCTGGAACAGATGCGTGAGCAAGCTAAGAATTTGCGTTATCAAGTAGCCTCGATGCAGCTTGCGGAATCGGGAGTTTCAGAGCTTCGATATTCCTCGACCGAGCAGGACGGGGTATGTGCCTGCCTCTTAATCACAACTCAGCGAGCACCAACTTGCTGAGTTGGTGCCACGGTATTTAGGCATTGAAGTCGATGATAACATTGGAAATGGCGGAACAAACGGAAGTCTAACTAGACTGAATTCGTAAGTGGCCAATTTATTATCGGTCACTTACGTATTGCTTTGATCTGTTAATTGACAAACTTAAGCCGGACAGTCTCGAAAATATTTCGGCTAATGGAGCTACGAATATTTACAGCAGCCCTTATAATATGCCTATGTAATATTCCTATGAGAGAAGACCATGAAAACAGTTAACGTCAGTGGAGTGAAAAACAATCCTAGTGAAGCGTTGCGGATGGCGCATGATGACTTAGTATTGGTTATGAACAGAAACGAACCAGATGCATTAATGATCGGGCTTAAATCCTCCAAAATTATAGGGTTGCCCGGTGTGCGTGAAGCACTTCCAACCGCATTGTTCAGGGACGGCGATTTATCATTAGCACGTTCTGCGAAGCTGGCAGATATGCCACTGGCCGAGTTTATCGCACATATTTCACGGCTGGGAATCCCTGCCATCAGTCAAACGGCAGAAGAAGTGCAACAGGATATGGATACCCTGGATCAATGGTTGAAACAGGCATAACCAGACGTGGGTCGGTTCGTTGTTATTGGTTCCAGTCCCTTGATCGGACTGGCGATAGTGGATGGATTAAAGTGGTTGCCTGAACTCTTTGAAACAGTTTTTCTGCCCGAGTCAATAAAACGTGAAGTGTTGCCGGGTGTAGCCGTGCGTGGAGAGGAAAAGATTGCTCATGCCATCGACATAGGCTGATTAAAGGTATGGCTTGAACCAATAAAACCGCAGTTAGATATTGATCTGGATATGGGGGAAACAGACTGTATCAATCTGGGTTTGGGGCATGCGGGTAAGGTTTTGCTAATTACGGATGAACGCGCAGGTCGTTCCGTGGCGAAGGAAAAAGGGCTAAATGTTGTCGGGACAGCAGCAATTATCGGTTTGGCCAAAAAGCAAGGCCTGATCCCATACGCACGAAAGGCTTTTGAGGTTTTGCATGCTTCTGACTTTCGTATTTCATCTACAGTTATCAATCAGGTACTGATCAGTGTTAATGAACAGATCTAATTCTGATTTGAAACCAGTAGCGTAGAAGCAATGCAAAAAGTTCGTTTAACCACAATTTGACTAAATAACTTTTGAAAAAAAGCAATTCTTAAACTACCAGGCTTACACTTCATTTTTTTATCTTTAAAATGTTACTTCAACCTTAAAATATCACCTGTTCGGTTTTTCCCAAGAAAAGCCTATCTTCAAGAACCTGTCCTTTGACCTGGAAAAGGGTAACCGTCGGGCACTTATCAATTTGGAGAGGTCACGCACCAATGTTTTCGAGAAATAACGCAAGGGGGGCTGAAGGTTATTGGAGAAAAAGCCTGAAAAAGATTGCAAATACAAGTGGTGAGTAAGCTTGACTACAACTATAACTTAATACTTTCGAGTATTTTTCTGCAAGGATCTTTAATGAAGATTGTAATATTTGGTGGCGGCGGTTTTATCGGTTCGACGATAGCGGATCGTTTATTGGTGGATGCTCACGAACTCAGGATTTTTGAACGGCCACGGGTTGCACCCTATCGAAAGTTTGCACAATCCGAGCGGGTGGAGTGGATGACAGGGGATTTTTCAAGTACTCATGACGTTAGCGATGCAATCAGTGGCATGGATGCTGTATTGCATCTGGTTTCGACCACCCTACCCAAGAATTCAAACGATGACCCAATTTACGATGTACAAAGCAATGTTGTGGCAACACTTCAAATGCTCAACGCTATGTTGGCCCATAACGTTCGCAAGATAGTCTTCATCTCTTCTGGAGGTACCGTGTATGGCAACCCGATGTATTTACCTATTGATGAAAAGCATCCTACAGACCCTTTAGTATCATATGGCATTACCAAGCTTGCCATCGAAAAATACCTGCGGATGTACAGTCACTTGTATGGAATCAGTACCATCACACTGAGAGTTGCTAATCCGTACGGCGAACGTCAACGTATCGAAACCGCACAGGGTGCTGTTGGGGTTTTTCTTCACCATGCACTCAAGGGCTTGCCAATAGAAATTTGGGGGGATGGCAGCGTTACCCGGGATTATATTCATGTAAGCGACGTGGCAGAGGCTTTTGTTCGGGCAGTCGAATACTCAGGCGAGAAGAGTTGTTTTAACGTCAGTTCTGGTGTTGGCACCAGTTTGAATGAACTTATTGGGATACTTGAAGTAGTAGTCGGCAAGCCCGTCGAGGTTAGCTATCTGCCAGGTAGACCATTTGATGTCCCAGTGAATGTGTTAAGCAATGACTTGGCAAGAGAAGAATTGAAGTGGATTCCTTCAATCTCTATGCGGGAAGGCATCGCCCGCACTGCTGAATGGATGAAGTCTGAATTGGTAAAGACGGACATTTGAGCTGACATTAGGTCTTCGACAAATTGAAAATTCTTCTTACAGTCCATCAGTTTTTTCCTCAATATGCGGCTGGTACAGAGGTGTTGACTTTATCGGTTGCCCGAGAATTGATTACTCGCGGGTACGAGGTGCATGTCCTTACAGGGCATCCGGGCATCAAAGAGTTACAAGATGAAGATAGATTTGACGAATACGATTTCGAAGGTATTCATGTCTATCGTTTTCATCATGCATACACTCCAATGGCCGGGCAGATATCAATGATTGAGGTCGGTTACGATAACCAACTTGCGGCCAAATATTTTGGCCAGATTTTAGAAAAGTTCAAACCCGGTGTGGTGCATTTTTTCCACTTAAACCGATTGGGCACCGGGCTGATTGAGCATGCTGTACGCGCAGGTATTCCATGCTTTATGACCCCAACGGATTTTTGGAGCATCTGCCCAACTGGGCAGCTCGTATTGGGCGACGGCAAACTGTGTTCCGGCCCAAGTGCTTATGCGGGCAACTGCGTAAAGCATTTTGCTCAGAGTACCAAAAAAGGATGGGCTGGCAAAGTTGCCCAATGGCTGCCGACGGTTGCCATCGACTTGCTAGTGCGACTCACCCAAGCTGAAATCATGCCACCCTATCCGCAGCAAGTAGAGGTGAAGGCAATCAGTTCACGCCTAGCAAAAAACGTCACACGGCTGAACCAATTGAGCAAAATTATTTCCCCTAATAGTTTTATGACTGAGAAGTTAATTAAATTTGGAGTGTCGCCAGAATTGATTGTCCAGTCAGCCTTTGGGGTTGAGGTGCCAAAGGAATTGATAAAGGTGGATCGTCAGTCACTTCGCCAACCTTTCAGGGTAGGATACATAGGCACACTCGCCCCGCATAAGGGTTGTCACATCCTCATTGATGCATTTAAAGCTTTACCTGGTGGTAAGGCCATATTGAAAATATACGGCAATTTGGAAGATCTACCCGAATATTCGTGTGTGCTAAAGCGATTCGCTGATACTGTCGATAACATAGAGTTTTGCGGTATCTTCCACAATTCTAAAATCAGCGAAGTGTTAGCAGATCTTGATGTGCTGGTAGTTCCCTCTCTGTGGTATGAAAACACTCCGCTAGTAGTTTATTCGGCTCAAGCGGCAAATTGTCCGGTGATCGCTTCAGATTTGCCCGGTATCTCTGAGGTCATCCGAGACCAGGTAAATGGTCTACTATTTGAAACAGGCAATGTGGAAGAACTTGCAAAACGATTGTCCCGATTCATTGGCGAGCCTGATCTTGTGTCCCAGCTAAGCACTAATGCTGTGCAGCCGAAATCAACAGTAACTTACGTTGATGAGCTGTCGAAAATATGGGAGGGAAAGTAAATGGCACCTGTTACTGTTATTATCGTAAATTGGAACTGCAAAAAGTTTCTTGAGCAATGCTTGTTTGCGTTGATGAATCAGACACTTAAGCCGTACGAGATTATCCTGGTAGATAATGCGAGCTCAGATGGGTCGGTTGAGATAGCACGGCGGTTTTCTGAAGTTCGGTTAATGTTACTGGACCAGAACACGGGCTTTGCAAAAGGCAACAATCTGGCAATCGAAGAGGCATCTGTGGATTCCAAATGGATAGCGCTCATTAATCCCGACGCATTCGCTCAACCACGCTGGTTGGAAACTCTCATGGCAACTGCCGAAGATAATCCAGAATTTGATGTATTCGGCAGCCAGTTAGTGAGTGCATCCGACCCAATGATTTTGGATGGAGCGGGGGATGCTTATCATTTGAGTGGCCGGGTTTGGCGCATGGGGCAAGGCGCACCAGTAGCGACTTCTGCAGGGATTGAGCAAGAAGTGTTTTCCCCTTGTGCAGCGGCAGCCCTCTATCGACGCAGTGCCTTACACGAAGTCGGGGGGTTCGACGAGGACTACTTCTGTTACGTGGAAGACGTGGATCTGGGTTTTCGCCTAAGATTGGCAGGGTATCATTGCCTATATGTACCACAGTCCGTCGTTCATCATATCGGTTCGGGTTCCACGGGTGGTCAACATAGTGATTTTGCCATATATCATGGCCACCGTAATTTGGTTTGGACTTTCGTGAAGGATATGCCAAGTTTCTTATTCTGGCTCCTGCTGCCTGTACATGTGTTGTTGAATATTGTGAGTATTATCAGGTTTGCGTTGGGTGGGCGTGGTAGGGTGATTCTGCGAGCTAAGCGCGATGCATTGTTGGGTTTGCCTAATATGTGGAAAAAGCGCCAGCATATTCAAAAAAACCGAGTTGCTTCAGCTAGTGAAATTTGGCAACAGTTGGATAAGCTGATGATTCCATCAAAATTTGGTAGGAAGTAAGTGTAGGTTTTATTCACCCTGTATTCAAGCCGGATAAATACTGTCAGGTTTTTATGAGCGCTGAAATGATTCTCAGTGTCACCTTACCCTTTTTTTGCTGTACCACTCCACTACCATTAGAGCATGCGGTTGGTTAAGATAGAAAAAACTTTAAACAAACACCCGCCAGTGATTTCTATCTCTGTAGTCAGTCATGGACAAATTTATTTAGTTAAAAATCTTCTACATGACATTGCACAGCATTGCCAACCTTTATTGGTTGAGATAATTCTTACGCTTAACCTGGAGGAAGAACTACCCTTTCCCGTAGAAGTTTTCCCGTTTCCGATAAGCATTATCCGCAACTCGATACCGCAAGGTTTCGCAGCTAACCAAAACCAGGCTTTCAGTTATGCGACCGGACAATTTTTTTGTGTACTGAATCCAGACGTCCGGCTTAATGAAGACCCTTTCCCCGCTTTACTTGATTGTTTGCAAGATGCTTCTGTAGGGGTGGTTTCTCCGCTTGTCCTGAATGAGCTTGGCTTATTGGAAGATTGTGCGCGCCGCTTCCCAACGCCACTAAAGATACTTTGCAAGGCATTTGGCAGGTGCAAAGGCAGCGACTATGTAGTGAAAGATAAACCTATCTTTCCCGATTGGGTGGGTGGCATGTTTATGGTATTTCCGTGCGAAATATTTAAACAGCTAACCGGATTTGATGAGCGATTCTTTCTTTATTATGAAGATGTGGATTTATGCGCCAGGTTGAGATTGAAGGGTTATGAAGTGGTTATGTGTACCAATGCCAAGGTGGTTCATTATGCCCATCGAAGTAGTCATCAGAATTTTGAATACTTGAAATGGCATTTTACGAGCATGATGCGTTTTTTTTGTTCAGTGGTTTTTTTGAAAATTTTTTGCTTAAAATTGAAGAAGCTATGCGTTCAAATATTGGATGTACAAGCTATCAAAAATCAATTTAAAATGTAAATTAATGAAAATCTAATTAATTAGATTCAAAATGTTACAAGTTATTTATCTAAAATTTTTACATTATAAATATTATCCTTGCTTCAATTCAATAAGCTTAATTATGCAATAGACTTTCATGAAAATTCTTATTACTGGAGCTAACGGTTTTGTAGGGAAATTGCTTTGTGGTGAGTTGTTTCTGCAAGGTTATTCAGTCCGCGCGGGGGTGCGTTCAGTAAATTCACCAATCGAAGCCGTTGAAACGGTTATTGTTGGAGCAATAGATGGTGAAACGGATTGGTCAAATGCACTACACAAGATCGATGTGGTTATACATCTAGCAGCACGGGTACATATTATGGAGGATGATGCTGTTGATTCCTTAGGGGAGTACCGCAAGGTAAATGTTGAAGGTACGTTAAATCTAGCGAAACAAGCTGCAAAGCGAGGTGTGACGCGGTTTATTTTTCTTAGTTCGATCAAGGTCAATGGCGAACTCACTGAACTCGGTGAACCCTTTAAAGAAGACGATACTCTAAATCCCCAGGATAATTACAGCTTTTCCAAGTCTGAGGCTGAGAAAGGACTTTTTCTCAGCGCACAGAAAACTGGGATGGAAATTGTAGTTATACGGCCACCACTGGTTTATGGGCCAGGAGTGAAGGCTAATTTTGCAAGCATGATGAAAGTGATACAACGAGGCATTCCATTACCGCTCGGCGCTATCTACAATAAACGTAGTTTTGTATACATAGGTAACTTGGCAAGCCTGATTCTACGATGTATTGACCATCCTGCGGCAGCCAATCAAGTTTTTCTCGTTTCTGACGGATGCGATATTTCCACCACGGAATTATTGCATGCTTGTGCAACTGCGCTTGGGGTTAAAACGAGGCTCTTGCCTGTGCCGCAAAGTTGGATTGAGCATGGGGCAAGGTTGCTAGGCAAACAAGACGTAGCGCAACGATTGTGTGGCTCTTTGCAAGTAGATATTACTAAAACACGTCAGTATTTAGATTGGATACCTCCGATCCCTCTTGCAGAGGGGCTGAAAGCAGCTGCACGAAGTATGTCTTCAGGATTAAATTCAGAGTGATTTATTACTATGAAGCGATTATTTGATCTGTTGTTAGCTTTAATTGCACTTATTGTTTTGAGCATTCCGTTGTTTTTTTTGGGACTTTTGGTCAAATTCACATCAAAAGGCCCGATCTTGTATTGGTCTGATCGAGTCGGCCGTAACAACCTAATCTTTAGTATGCCAAAATTAAGGAGCATGCAAATAGATACGCCAGCGGTGGCCACACATCTGCTTAACCAACCTGATAGGTACCTTACTTCGATAGGAGGTTTCTTGCGAAGAACAAGTCTTGACGAATTGCCTCAGCTTTGGAGCATAATTAAAGGTGATATGAGTTTTGTGGGTCCACGGCCTGCGTTGTTTAATCAGGATGACCTTATTGCACTTAGAAGCCAATGTGGTGTTCACCACCTGATGCCGGGATTGACAGGTTGGGCGCAGATTAACGGAAGGGATGATTTACCTACGCTGCAAAAGGTCGAATATGATATAGAGTATCTGCAAAAGAAATCTTTTGGCTTTGACCTTTATCTTTTAGGGCTCACTTTTGTCAGGGTGATCTGTCGTGAAGGCGTTTCTCATTAACAAGATCACACTGCCATGCACGAAACCCTGTGGACTGGGCAACATGCCTGTCCGGAAAAACTCTGTATTAAAAGCCCGTAACCCGTAAGGCAATTCACTGTAGCTTTAAGGTTGGTGACAGTTTGCAGTCGCGAACCCGCCAAGTTTATCAAAAAATAATCTTAGTATCTTTCAATACACTATAAATATCATCAATCGATTGTTTGCTGGCGTCAAAATTCATATCCGCCAGCCCACTATTTTCTATGCAAAGGCAAAGCAAGCCGGCGTTTTTGATGGCTACAACCAAAGCCGCGCTGGGTATTTCCAGTATGGTCGCAGCATGGCCGTTATCGAACAGTTTTCTTTCCAGTTGATACGCGAGTGTTTTAGCGTTTGTGCCCGTTAAGGCAATGGCGGTTGCGGTTTGGCTAAAGCGGGCGGCGCGTTCTGCGGCGCTGACGGGTTGCAGGGCTTCATCGCCAGTGATGCCGGTAATCATGCCAGCGCCGAAGGTGCCATTGCTCAGGCGGTCGATAATGATGAACGATCCAGTCCACTTGCTGTTTTTGTAGGGATCAAAAACTACCGGAGCGTTGACGGAAACGGTGCAAGAACCTATTTCGTTGAGTTTGAGTTCATTGGCATCATGATGTTCCAGGGTATTGACATCAATCCGGTGATGGATCAGGGAAATAGAACCGTATACCTTCCGAGTCGCCAACTTTATGGCGTATTGACGGCCTGGGGTGAGCGGTTTCTCTGCCATCCAGACGATACTGGCCCTGAATTTGTCGGAGACCACCGGGGCTGCCTGGTCTTTGCCGATCAGCATATCGCCACGGCTGACATCAATCTCATCTTCAAGGGTGAAGGTGACCGCCATGGGCGGAAACGCTTCTGGAATATCGCCGTTGTATGTGACGATAGCCTTGATTTTGCTGCTTTTGCCCGAAGGCAATGCGGTAATCACATCGCCTTTGTGGAACACCCCTGATGCCACTGTGCCGCAGAAACCACGGAAATCAAGATTAGGGCGATTGACGTATTGCACAGGGAAACGCGCATCGTCAAAATTATGGTCGTTGGCGATTTGAATAGTGTTCAACGCTTCCATCAACGGCAACCCTGTAAACCAGGGCATGTTATCGCTGCGGTTGACGACGTTATCGCCGTCCAGCGCGGACATGGGGATAAAACAATTGTCGTGCAAATCCAGCGTACTGATGAAGCTGAGGTAATCCTGTTTGATCTTGTTGAACACGTCTTCGCTATAAGCCACCAAATCCATTTTGTTGACCGCGACTATGATGTGTTGGATACCCAACAAAGACGCAATAAAGCTATGTCGCTTGGTCTGTGTCTGCACACCGTAACGGGCATCGATCAGGATGATGGCGAGATCGCAGGTTGATGCGCCGGTCGCCATGTTGCGGGTGTATTGCTCATGCCCTGGGGTGTCGGCAATGATGAATTTGCGGGTGGAGGTCGAAAAGTAGCGGTAGGCCACGTCGATGGTAATGCCTTGCTCCCGTTCGGCTTGTAGCCCGTCTACCAATAAGGCCAGGTCGATCTTGCCTGCGCCCGTGGTGCCGGATTTAACACTGTCGGCTTGCACCGCCGCCAATTGGTCTTCATAGATCATCTTGGAATCATGCAACAAGCGGCCTATCAAGGTGCTTTTGCCGTCATCGACATTGCCACAGGTCAAAAAACGCAACATTTCCTTGCGTTCGTGTTGTGCCAGATAAGCGTTTATATCAGTGCTGATGAGTTCGGATTGGTGGGACATGAAAATTTCCTAAAATTTTAGGCACAAGGCACAAGGTTATATTGTTCGAGATTTAATTAGGGCTGAAAGCATTTTTGATATTTGTTCGGCTTCGCTTTTCCAATTGAAACCAACATCTTTTGCAATGTAACCAATCTCTAAGCCAATATAAATCTGGGTACGCAACTCACCACATGAGCTTTTTGCGTAATAAAAAAATTTAACAGAGTCCTTGTCACTATTACGCTCAAATCCTTCAGCGATATTGCTAGGTACAGACAGGCTGCTCCGTGTTATTTGATCTTTAAAATTAAAATCCTTACAGTTTTTCAGTGTCTTACATATCTCAACGGATAAGCGGCAAGAACGCTTCCAAACCTCCAAGTCTTCAAATCTCATAATGCTGTTTAGAGCCTTGTGTCTTTCGCCTTGAACCTGCTTTTTTCAAAAATACCCTTCGCGTTTCTTTTGTTCCATGGAACCCGCTTGGTCGTGGTCAATCAAACGGCCTTGACGTTCTGAGGTGGTGGTCAGCAGCATTTCTTGGATGATTTCAGGCAAGGTGGTCGCGGTCGATTCGACCGCTCCAGTCAGCGGATAGCAACCCAGGGTACGGAAGCGCACCATTTTCATCTCGACTTTATCTTCAGGGCCTATGGGCATACGGTCATCATCCACCATGATTAACATGCCGTCTTTATTGACTACGGGACGTTCTTTGGCGAAATATAAGGGTACGATGGGGATGTTTTCCAGATGAATGTATTGCCAGATGTCCAGTTCAGTCCAGTTTGAGAGCGGAAATACCCGGATGCTTTCGCCTTTGTCCACCGTGCCGTTGTATATGTTCCATAATTCTGGGCGCTGGTTTTTCGGATCCCAACGGTGGTTTTTATCGCGGAACGAGTACACACGTTCTTTGGCGCGGGATTTTTCCTCATCACGCCGCGCTCCACCAAAAGCCGCATCAAACTGGTATTTGTTGAGGGCTTGCTTGAGTCCGTCCGTTTTCATGACATCCGTATGTTTTTTACTGCCGTGTGTAAACGGCCCGACACCTTGATCAACACCATCCTGGTTGATGTATACCAGCAAATCTAAGCCGAGGTTTTTAGCCATATTGTTCCGAAACTCAATCATTTCCTTGAATTTCCAGGTGGTGTCGATATGCATCATTGGAAACGGGGGAACACCGGGATAAAAAGCTTTCATGGTCAGATGCAACATGACGGCTGAATCTTTACCGATGGAATACAGCATGACAGGTTTTTCAAATTCTGCCGCCACTTCGCGGATAATGTGGATGCTTTCGGCTTCCAGTTGTTTAAGATGGGTGAGCTTGTAATCGGCCATTAATGTTGTACGTCGTGGAGTCTGGGAGATTATTACCCAGAAAAGCTTAGAAAATGTTCAGACCGCCCATTTTAGTTGGAAAGGGTCTCTATTGCCAGAAGTGCATGCTTGGGCTTTAGTAATTTGAAAAGTATTTTGTTTGGATGATAGCCCAATTCGTTTTTTAATCTCAATTCCACAAGTCTATTATCTTTTGGTGCTAACCATATCAAGTGCCAAAGCCTCAGCCACTTGAATGCCATCTACGGCGGCGGAAAGAATACCTCCTGCATAGCCAGCGCCCTCCCCTGCTGGATACAGTCCTTTGGTATTGATGCTCTGATAACAGGCGTTGCGTTTGATACGGATGGGTGATGAAGTGCGGGTTTCAACGCCCGTCAATACCGCATCCGGCATGGCAAACCCCAGGATTTTTTTAGCAAATGCAGGGATGGCTTCACGAATCGCCGCTATAGCATAATCTGGCAAGGCTGAATCGAGATTACACAGATGCACGTCAGGCAAGTAGGAGGGCATCACCTTGCCGAATGATGTTGAGGAGATGTTAGCCAGAAAATCACCGACTAATTGTCCGGGAGCCGCATAGGTTTTGCCTCCAAGTATGTAAGCGTGGGCTTCCAGGCGACGTTGGTAATCGATTCCTGCCAGTGGATGTCCAGGGTAATCATCCGGCGTTATGCCAACGACAATGCCGCTATTGGCGTTGCGTTCATTCCGGGAGTATTGGCTCATGCCATTGGTCACTACATGTTCCGCCTCAGAGGTGGCGGCAACCACCGTGCCACCCGGACACATACAAAAACTGTAAACCGAACGGCCATTTTTGCAGTGATGCACCAATTTGTATTCGGCGGCGCCTAATATTGGATTATCCGCATAGTTACCAAATCGGCAGCGATCAATCAAAGATTGCGGATGTTCAATCCGAAAACCCACAGAAAAAGGTTTAGCCTCAATATACACGCCTGATTCATAGAGCATCTTGAACGTATCACGGGCGCTATGACCGACAGCAAGCACGACATGATGGCTAGAGATGACTTCACCATGGGCAGTAACGCCCCGAACCTGACCATTTTCAATTTCGATCCTGTCAACCCGGCTTTGAAAGCGGATTTCTCCGCCTAGCGACTCAATCGTCGCCCGCATTTGTTCTACTATCGTAACTAGCCGATACGTGCCAATATGGGGTTTGCTGACGTAGAGGATTTCGGCAGGCGCACCCGCTTTTACGAATTCTGTAAGCACTTTCCGCCCATAATGGTTGGGGTCCTTGATTTGCGTGTAGAGTTTGCCATCGGAAAACGTGCCTGCGCCGCCCTCGCCGAATTGCACATTGGATTCGGGATTGAATTGCCGTTTTCGCCACAGGCCGAAAGTGTCTTTGGTGCGTTCCCGAACTTCTTTGCCCCGTTCCAGGATGATCGGGCAAAATCCCATCTGCGCCAGGATTAATCCCGCAAATAAACCGCAAGGCCCCGTGCCGATAACAACAGGCCGCATCGTCAGGTTTTTGGGTGCCTGGGTTACAAAACGGTAAGAAGTATCCGGCGTTAACGAGATTTTCGGATCGTTTTTCAAACGCGATAATATGGACTGCTCATTTTTTATTTCAACATCAAGGGCATAGATGAGGTGGATCTCATTCCGTTTGCGGGCATCATGCGCACGGCGGAATATCTTATAGGCGATAAGGTCTTCTTCGGCCATATCCAGCCGGGTTAGGATCGTGGATTTGATTGCGCCTTCCTGGTGGTCTAAGGGGAGTTTGAGTTCGGTGATTCTCAACATTTGGGTTTTGCTAATAGTTAAGGTGTCGCTACCGCGACGATTATTATTAATCGGGTTCTCGCACCCGAGGACGAGCTACTTTCTTTTGCCACACCCCTAACGGGCGCTGTTCCTAATAAAAACGCCGGTGCTCGGTGCGGTATACGGGAATGCCATTCTTTGGCGGCGCAACATTATTTGGACAATATTGTCTATATTATGACGTTTAAATTCACTAGTGGGGTTTAGTTGTGACGACAGGAAAAAATTATTACAGTTCTTGGTATTGCGTTGGTTATTATCGGGCTTGCGGTCAACTATGCACCTTGGCTAATTAACTGGTTTGGCAAGTTGCCCGGCGATATTCGTATTCAGACTAAACAACCACCAGCTTCAGCTGGTGGTTGTTTAGTTACTATCTCGATGCGACCAAAACTAGGGGAGGAAAGTGGAATTTTTTTTAGAGATGCCCAATGGAGAAAGTTTTTGTATACGCAGGGAATAAAGGCTCGGAGTTATGCGGGATCCACAGTAGGTTTCGAAGAGGAACAGATCAGGAAATGTATCCGAAACCAAGAACAGCTAGAAGGACAAGACCATGAAGATAACGGGGGAGTCTTAATAAACCGCTGAGTCCTAACCATGGCCCCTTGGGGTCACTAACAACCGTCAAGCTCCCACTTAGCAGGGGCGTATGAGGATAGGTACATCCGAACAAGCCCGTTATACGTGGCATGCATGGAATTATCAAGAATGTTACCCCTATAGTTACCCCCATTAAATCAACGCTGCCCCTGTTTTCGGTCAAAAAAGCCGCATGGTTAGCGGTCTTATGGGTTGTCCCAGGAACGCACTAAACAATAAAGGGAGTCGCTATTTTTGCGAAAGCTTGTTTTGGGCGTCCCAGCCCAAGCAAGCGGCAAAAACTTAACGCGACCGCCAATGCCTGCGGCTGCCCCAGCCGTCCTGCTTCCCTCGTTTTATACCCA
>NZ_JBKKBJ010000137.1:0-15711 GCF_046714055.1 Methyloglobulus sp.
GCCTGGAGTGCCTTTCAATCAAACACAAGCTCAATCATTTTGCTCTCAGGGCTAAATTGTATTTGAAAGCCGTCCGGCTGGCTTTCGACGAGCTTCAAACGCTTAAGTGCGTAAGGTGAGTTAGTAATTTGATTCAATACTATGACATCCATCAATAACGTACACCCGGACGAAATCAAGAAATTCGGCTCAATGGCGGAACGCTGGTGGGACTCGCACGGTGAGTTTAAAACTCTGCACGACATTAATCCCCTGCGTTTGGAGTTTATCCAGCGCTATGCCCATCTCAACGGTCAACGCTTTGTCGATGTCGGCTGTGGCGGCGGCATATTGACCGAGGCCCTGGCAAGGCACGGCGCTGATGCCACAGGCATAGACTTAAGCGAAGACCTTATTGATGTCGCTGATCTGCACGGCCTTGAATCAGGAATCAATGTCCATTATCAAACCATCAGCGCTGAAGAACTGGCAGGCCTTCAACCAGAAAGCTTCGATCACGTCACTTGCATGGAAATGCTCGAACATGTACCCGATCCGGGATCTATTATTAATGCTTGCGCGACCTTGGTCAAGCCAGAGGGAATGGTTTTTTTCTCGACACTTAACCGTAAACCCAAAGCTTACTTACTGGCTATTCTAGCTGCCGAGCATATTCTCAACATGCTGCCTAAAGGCACCCACGATTATAAGGCTTTTATCAAACCGTCGGAATTGTGCCAGTCAGCCCGTACCTGCGGCCTTGCACTTCAGGGCATGGTGGGCATTGAATACAATCCGTTCACGAAGCGTTTTAGTCTCAGTAAAGATATCGATGTCAATTACATTGCAGCTTTTAAACATGAAGGATAACAATATCCGATTGCCGAAAGACTTCAACTTATCTCCTGCGTCTTGCTTGATATTGATAGCAAACTGTTTTGCCCTTAACTAACCAAGTCATTTTGATTACCGGCGCTGGCGGCGGACTGGGCAGTACCGCAGCCTTAGCCTTGGCCAAGCAAGGCGCACAGATCATTTTATTGGACAAAAGCATCCCCAAACTGGAAACGGTTTACGACCTTATAAAGGCCGCTAGTGCGCCTGAACCCATCATGTATCCTTTTGATTTGGCAGGCGCCAACGAAGATGAATATCAAGAGTTGGCGGATAAAATCGGTGAAAAATACGGCTTCCTGCAAGGTGTATTGCATTCTGCGGTGGAATTCAGCGGCTACACGCCCATAGCCTTACAAGGGACTAAAGAATGGGGGCATACCTTGAACGTCAACCTGAATGCACCCTTTTTGCTAAGCCGGGTTTTATTGCCGGTGCTGCAAAAAAGCCAAACCGCATCCATCGTATTCACCTCAGACTCTTCCGCACGGACTGCTGTAGCTTATTCAGGCGCTTACGGCGTATCCAAGATTGCTCTGGAGGGTTTGGCAAAAATTCTTGCCGAAGAGTTTGAATCATCCAACAAAATTCGGGTCAACACTCTTATTCCAGGGCCAGTCGACTCACCCCTTAGAAAACGGGCTTATCCGGCTGAAGATAAAGGCAAATTGCCTAAAATGGAATCGTTAGACGCTGTCTATTTGTATTTGTTTGGCCCACAAAGCATTGGTGTGACCGGACAGGCGATTGATGCCAGAACCTTTCATTTATAATCACTTATGGTCGAAAGAGAAGATGTTGTTTTAACCAGGGATGTCAATGTGGTCACGGTTCCTGACGGTAATGCCAGCACCCTTAGCAAGGGGCAAATCGTTACCATCCATCAGTCACTGGGCAATAACTATACCGTAGTGACAGGACACGGCCACATGGTTCGCATTGCCAGCATAGATGCCGATGCGTTGGACAAGGAGCATCACCAACTTCATACCCTGGTATCGGAAACCAGCGCCGAAGCGGTGGAAAAAAACTGCTGGGAAGTGATGAAAACAGTGTATGACCCGGAAATTCCAGTGAATATTGTCGACCTTGGCCTGGTTTACTACTGCAATGTGCGTCCATCAACAACAAGAGCCAACCTAAATGATGTCCACGTCATTATGACTTTGACAGCGCCAGGCTGCGGCATGGGACCTGTTATCCAAGGCGATGTGGAAAAATGTATCCGCGCCTTACCGGGCGTAGCTGGTGTCAATGTTGAAGTGGCGCTGGAACCGCCGTGGTCACGCGAAATGATGTCTGAGGTTGCCCAGTTACAACTGGGATTATACTGAAAATCTTCTAAGCAGAAAGATTGAAATCACCAGCCCCCCAGAGAAACGGGCGAGCTGGGATCCACGCAAAAGCAGTATTACGCTTAAATTAAATCAATGGCTTCAAATCGGCGAACGCTTTGGCTGCTTTTTCCAAGTGTTCTACAATTCCTTGCATAGAGTTATTTTTGCCATCATCCTGGCTTTTTTCAATATTTCGTTAGCGAGTGAACGTTCTCTGTCAACGACATCATTGGCGCTAACTTCTTTGCTGTAATCCATCCCTTGTTTGATGATCTTGTAAACGGTAAACGGTCACACCATCAGCGCCTGCCTTAACTGCATCTTGGGCTTTCTTGATTTCACCCAGAACCAGGTCAATAGCATCTTCGGGCGCATAGGAAATTCTTGCATCCATGGATTCTGCCAAGGCTGCTGTTGAAAAAGCTCCCATCGCCAGGGCAATCAGGGAAGAAAGTGCGATTGTTTTTAAGGTTTTCATATTTGGAGTCATCCTCAAGTGTGTTGTATAGCGTTGTTTTTAGTCAATTCTAAATTAACGTGCGCGTTTCTATCATGTTTTGGTAAATTTTATTAACCATCGGCAAAGAAACTTCAACCAGTATCTTAGCTTCATTAACACCGTGGCCAGCGAGGCTAAACACCTCTCGAAAAGAAAAATTCTATTAGGCATCGTATTTGTTGTTTGCCACAGACTAAAAAATTTTCCATCCAAAAAAAATTTGTTATGATAACGACCTGCAGCAATACCGCTTGCTATCATGACGATTTAATCCATTTAGTTACTGAGAAATACCATGCAAAACAACAATAATAAACCAGTTCTTTTCAGGTTTAGTCCGCAGAAGCTCCTACTCCCTCTGGGGCTACTTGCACTGCTCTCTTTGTCACTTTTTAAAATTCCAACCATTCTGCTTGCCGTCAATAGCGATTGGAGTCATGGTTTTCATCATCCGCTGCAAGGATGGGATCATCTGCTGACCATGATTGCCGTGGGTATCTGGGCAGCTCAGTTACGTGGCGTAGCCATCTGGATGTTGCCGTTAACGTTTGTCAGCGTCATGAGTCTTGGTGGCCTTGCCGGTGCAGCCAGCTTTGCCCTCCCCAGCGTGGAAATCATCATCCTGCTTTCAGGGTTGGTATTCAGCGTATTCGTCGTCCGCAAAGTGCGGTTCACGACCCGGATGAATGTCCTGATCGTCGCATTCTTCGCCTTTTTTCACGGCTATGTGCATGGACAAGAAATATCAGCCTCAGCGAGCTTAATCTCATACACTCTGGGATTTGTTATCGCCACCTTGCTGTTACATGGTGCTGGCATAGCGGCTGCACGTTTAATGACATTGTCTTTTGCCTTTTTTCTTGGCAGCAATGTCCATGCCCAGGAAACCGAAGTTTCTGCAACCGATACAGCAGAAGCCAGCGTAACAACCGAATCGAAAGCTGGCAATAACAAAGGGTCTGTAGAACTTGAAGAAATGACCATTACCGGACGCGCTGATTCCCAAGTGGGTATTGCCGACAGTGCTTCGCAGGGCAATGTGGGACAAGCCCAGCTTAAATACCGACCGATAAGCCGACCGGGAGAAGTACTGGAAACTGTGCCAGGGCTGATTGCTACCCAACACAGTGGTGAAGGTAAAGCCAACCAGTACTTTTTGCGCGGCTTTAATCTCGACCACGGCACCGACTTCCTGACCCAAGTTGATGGTGTACCTGTCAACCAGTTGTCGCACTCGCATGGACAAGGTTGGACGGACACCAACTTCTTGATACCAGAATTGATAGAAACGCTGGATTATAAAAAAGGCAGTAACTATGCCGAAAACGGCGATTTTTCCAGTACCGGTTCGGCCAATATCCATTATTTTAGAGAACTGCCGCAAAACATTATCAAGTTCACCGGCGGCAGCTTTGATTATTACCGTGGCATGGTTGCTGGTTCCCATAAGTTAGGGGACGGCAATTTGTTGTATGCTGGAGAAACCGTCTATAACAACGGCCCTTGGACGGTCGGCAATGAGTACCTGAAATTTAACGGTGTGCTGCGTTATAGCGAAGAGCATGGCGATCACGGCTGGAGCATTACCGGCATGGCTTCTAAAGCCGATTGGAAATCCACTGACCAAATCGCCAGACGCGCAGTCAATCAGGGAATTATTGGCCGTTTCGATGCCCTTGATCCTACCGACGGCGGCGATAGCCAACGCTACAGCCTGACTGGTGAATGGCATCGCCAGGATGCAGAAAGCGAAACGAAGTTAATGACTTACGGGGTGTATTCCAAGCTGAATTTGTTTTCCAACTTTACTTACTTTTTGGATAACAACGAATTCACCAATCCGACAGGTTGTGCAGGCTTGGCCTCCGGAAAATTTGATCCCACCCTTTTAAATACCTGTGGCGACCAGTTTAGTCAGCCTGATGACCGCTGGACGACGGGTCTTAAAGGCACTCATACCCTTTTCCACAAAATAGGCGCTGCTGATTCAGAAACCACCTTTGGTTTACAAATCCGTAACGACAACATCCAAAATGCCCTGACCAAGACCCATGCGCAAAAACAATACGATATAACCCGTCAAGACACCGTTTGGGTAACCAGTATCAGCCCTTATGCGGAAAACAAGACACATTGGAATGACTGGCTACGCACCAGCCTGGGCGTACGTTTTGACGGTTTCCGTTTTGATGTCAGCAACAGTAACGTCAGCCAGAACAACGGCGAACGCTATGATGGCTTGGTCAGTCCCAAACTCGGGATTGTGTTTGGCCCTTGGGCGGATACCGAGTTTTATCTCAATGGCGGTCTTGGCTATCATAGTAATGATGCACGTGGAGTACTGACTACAGTAGATCCGGCTACGGGTGACAAACTTGACAGCGCCGATCCGCTGGTTCGCACTTACAGCGCGGAAGTAGGCGTACGCTCAACCTGGGTGAAAGGCTTGCAAAGCACCCTGGCGATCTGGTGGCTGGATATAGACTCTGAACTGTTGTTTGTCGGTGATGCCGGAACTACTGTAGCCAGCCGTCCCAGCCGCCGTTATGGTCTTGAGTTTGCCAACTACTACTCACCGACCGACTGGTTAACCTTCGATGCCGATTTAAGCTTTTCCCATTCCCGTTTCCGTAATGATGTACTGGGTGAAGGAAATCACATACCAAATTCGGTAGAAACGGTTATCGCAGCTGGAGCAACGTTCCATGATGTTTACGGCGGCTTTTTTGGCGGCCCCAGGTTGCGTTTCTTCGGGCCGCGCACGTTAATCGAAGACAACAGCAAGCGTTCCGAATCAACCCTTTTGGTATCAGCCATGCTGGGTTATGAGATCAACAAGAACCTGAGTTTTCAAGCCGAAGTATTCAACATTTTGGATCGTAAAAACGATACCATTACCTATTTCTACACATCCCGGCTACCCGGAGAAAATAGCGCCGGGGTTGATGATTTCCACTTCCATCCAGTCGAGCCCCTCAGTTTCCGCTTAGGATTTACGGCGAAATTTTAAGGGCTTTTATCCTGAAATATTACGGGTATCCGTTGTGGATGCCCGTAAAACAAGCAAACAAATTGTTTTGCTTCACAAAGCTGATTAGGCCCCTCGAATTTATAACACCTTTCAAACTGTCCCCAGCAGACCGAATTACTTGCACCCTGTGCCTTTAATATTTGCTTTAGCCACCATCGACAGTAAACTAAGGCACTTACCAACATACAGTTGACCGACTACTTCGAAGAGATATTACCATGCCACGCAAAACTCTTATTATTTGCCATTTCCTTTTGTTATGCACCATTGCGCTACCAATCCGTGCCGAGCAAGCGACGCTAAAACCGTTTGCACCCGGAAGCTACCAGCAATTGCTGGATAGCAATGCCAATAAACCCTTTATGCTGGTGATCTGGTCAATTACCTGTTCTTCATGCCTGAAAGATATGGCTTTGCTGAACAAGATGCACAAAAACAGGCCGGAGATGAATATGGTCATGCTGGTAACCGATGATGCGTCGGCGACCGAACAAATTCAGCAAATTCTGGCGAAAAATGAATTGACCGGCCTTGAAAACTGGATCTTTGCCGACGAAAACCCGCAAAAGCTTCGTTATGAAATTGATCCCGTGTGGTACGGGGAACTGCCCCGCACCTATTTCTTGAACAAAAGCCATGAACGGGAAGGTATCAGCGGCGTGCTATCTCAAGATGACTATGAAACCCTGTTCAAGAAAATTCTCAATTAAGCCTTTATGGAAGTTCCGAACAAGTTGATTCCGTCCATGGTTCGACAAACTCAGGACGAACGGAATCAACTCATTACCGTTCGTCCTGAACCTGTCGAAGGGCATATTCAGAGGCTCTTTATGTTCTCAACAGTTATCAGTTATGTAGGTTGGGTTAGTGGCAACATATGGTCTGGAACCATTGCTGCCACTAACCCAACCTACATTGATTTTCTGCGTATAACCGTCCAAAACCTAGCTGTTTTTCCGACTATTTTGATATGTTCGCTCATAATCACTATCAATGGTTGTTCATCAGGCTTACTTTTAGGCATAGTTGAGCCAACAGCCGGATCAACAATGGTTGCACCCTATTCAAAATCGACTTTCGGGCTATTCGACATTTCAACCTTTGACGTCTATGTGGACGATGACATTATCCACGGTATCGTGGGTGGCAAAATTTCTGCTAATGAAAAGAACGTCACAATACGCTACACACGCTCTGAGGATGGCGGTCGGCATTGGAACGATCCGGTAGTCATTGGTGATCTTCCTGCAACCATTGCCAGTCGTGGAAATGATATACAGCTTGCCGCCAAAGGCAACCACCTACTTGCGGTATGGCAAACCAAAGGCGAACTGCCCGGCATGGGGCCTATGGTGAGCGCCTATTCCCAGGATAACGGTAAAACCTGGAAGCAAGCCCCTAACCCTGCGGTAAACAATGCGGGCGATCAATCGCACATCGACCTGATTGCCGACCAACACGATAATTTTCATGCCGTCTGGCTGGAAGACCCCGAAGAAAATGGTTACCAAAGCCTTCGTTACGCTCGATCCCTTGATTGGGGCAAACGATGGAACCAAGCTGCCACACTAGATGATTCAACCTGCTCATGTTGCTGGAATACGTTTGCCCTATCGCCCGAAGGCGAACTCAATATTCTCTACCGTGATATGGAACCACGGGATATGTCGCTACTACAATCCAGCGATGACGGTAAAACCTGGCAACACATCAGTACGGTTGGCGAATTTGACTGGAAATTTGATGGCTGCCCTCATGTGGGCGGCAGTTTGGCGTATTTAGGAACCGATAATCCTGCCCAGTTGCATAGCCTAGTCTGGACAGGTGCCGAACAAAAATCGGGCTTGTACCATCTCTCTTCCAACAATAACGGCAAAAGCTGGTCAACTCCGCAAAAGCTCGGTAACACGGCTATTCATGGCGACATTGCTGGGCTTGACGGCAACCTTGTCGTCTTGTGGGATGAAATGGAGCCTGACGGTTCAAGCATTTTTTACGCAAAGTCCGAGGATGCCGGAACAACCTGGTTAACGCCAACACGTTTAACCACGGCAAGCAACGCGGCGACTCACCCTCGGCTTATTGCAACAGGGCACGGACTGTTAGCTTTATGGACAGAAAAACCTAGTAAACAACCCCGCCAATTGGCTTGGCAACTGCTTGAATAATGGTTCGAATAATCCTAAAAAATTAGTTGCAGTATCATCAGAATTAAGCCAAGAAATATCAAAGCATTATACAAAACTAATTATCCAAATGTTGTAGGGGCAGGCCTTGTGCCTGCCCTAGTAAAACCACTGCTGGGCTGCCCTAGTAACCACTGCCGGGGCTGTCTGGGCAACCACAAGGGATTGCCTCTACGGTAGCGGGAACACCAAGTTTTACTGACCATCCCCCGCTATCGGTTATATAATGTCGGCTGTTCGATGACCCACTCAATTGAATTTTCAGGTGCATAATTTATGACACGACGCGACACCACTTTTACGGCTAAGCCACTGTTAGGTCTGGCGCTGATAGCAAGTTTGGCCTTACCACTCCCTGTTTTTGCCCATGCCATCATGGTGAAATCCCAGCCTGTGGTGGATAGCATGATTGCCGAATCCCCCAAGCAGGTGGATGTCTGGTTTAACGATAAGGTGGGCAGCGAATACAAGGCGCTGGCGGTCATCAATAGCGCTGGCAAGCGCGTTGACAATAAGGACGCTGAACAGGAAACTTTCGACCAATCGCATCTGTACACGACGGTTACAGACTTACCGCCGGATACGTACACCGTGCGTTACCGGGTCGTGTCCATAGATACGCATATTGTCACAGGCAAATTCAAATTTACCATAAAAGCGCCCTGATCTACTGTCTACACTAACAGAACGTCTACTAACGAGGCCCACCACGACATGAAATCACCTTACCCAGTATTAGCTTCCTTATTGCTTAGCAGTACGCTGCTATTAACCGCCTGCACCAGTCCTGGCTACAATGACAATCCCTCGCAAGTTCAGACCAAAGCAACGGTGGGTTGCCTAGTTGCCAATGACTTCTACGCAGTCCATTTTAGCGCTTATATCAAGCCTGCGGGTGACAACGCAAAAGCGACAGTAAAGGATAAGAAAGCGCTATTCAGGTCATATTGCAAAAACATACCCACGACAGGCATGGCTTTCTTCACTGCCGACTTGGTAGACCGCGACATTCGGGAAACGCCTATCAGTATTCGTGTTGTTGAACAGGAACACACCGGAGGTGATGAGAGCAAAGCGGAGAACTACAAGGATATTCGCACCATAACCGAAGTTCCCGGCAAATTGTATCCTCGTGGTGTTGTTGAAGCCCAAGCCGAACTGGACAAAAACGGGTACTATGCGCTGTACCTGATGATAGGCGGCGAAGCGGTATCTGATGAAGACAGGCTGAGAATTCCACTGCACGTAGGTGTTGATCCCGATGCAAAGCCTATGGTGACCCGCATCTTAATAGGTGTTGGCATCACCCTGGGTTTTGCTTTGGTTGGTTTCGTCGCCTACCGTTTTATGCGCAGACGCAATAATCCGTGACCTTTCCAACGCATAGGTAGAACGAACCCAAAACGAGAATGTTGCATGGCTTTTAAACTAATCAGCATAATTTTTCTGTTCGTCCACTTGCAAATCGGCTTTGCACATCCACCCGGCCTTAGCTCGGCGGATTTGACCGTCAAACCTGAAGGTGTAGACACTAAAATAACGTTTGCCGTTCAGGACATCGAAGCCTTTGTCCTCATGGATACCGACGAAGATGCCGAAGTGACCGCCGCCGAACGGAATGCCGCAAAACCTGGAATTGCCAATTTTGTCGCCAATGAATTAAAAATTCAGCTTGATGGATCCGAAGCCAAGCCCGTAGGCACAGGTATCGTCAATTTCGACAACCAAAATAATGCGACAGTCGAATTAGGATTTGCAGGCACACCAGCATCGACAATAACCATTGAGTCCAAATTTTTGGGCAAACTCCCAGCTGACCACAAGCAATATGTCACGGTCAAAGACGCTGGTGGCCATGAATTAGGTAAAAAGATGTTGACCCAAAAGGCCAATACCCTTGAGATCAACCTGAAAACTAGCGCTGCTCCAGCAGAAACGGACAACCATCCTACCTCAACCTTTATTGATTTCCTGAAACTGGGCGTGGAACATATCCTGACCGGCTACGACCATTTGCTGTTTTTATTTTCCTTATTAGTCGTCACTAGAAGCTTTTGGCCCGCTATCAAAATCATTACTTTTTTTACCATCGCCCATTCCATAACACTGGCATTGGCCGGTTTAAATATTGTTGATATACCCAGCAGCATTGTCGAACCGCTGATTGCCGCCACCATTGTTTATGTCGGCCTGGAAAATATCATTAGAGGGGACAGGGTAACCACCAGAAACCGTTGCCTGTTGACCTTTTTCTTCGGGCTTATTCATGGCTTCGGTTTTGCCGGAGTGCTTAGGGAAATGGGCATTTCATCTATCGAGACAGGTATCCTGCTGCCGCTGTTTTCATTCAATCTGGGTGTGGAACTGGGGCAAATCACCGTAGCCGCAATCGTCCTCCCGCTGATCTGGTGGCTGCATGGTCAAGGGCGGATGAGCCGGCTTTTGGTGCCTGTAGGCTCCATCCTGACCTGCATTGCCGGGGGATATTGGCTTTTGGAACGGACGGTGCTTAATTGAGGATCGGCTTTTTAAAAAAGTTGAATTTGATACACTACTGGGCAGGACTGGAGTTGAAAATGAGAAATGATGTCTATGCACGAAGAAATGAATATTCCAAAGAACGCCTCAAGCAGTTAAAGGATCCCGACTTGATCAAAACTAGGCCGTATTGGAAATACATCAGTAACGAGACAATGGTTGAGCCTTGCCATAAGCAGTGGGATGGATTGGTTTTGCGGCATGATGACCCTTGATGGGAAAAGCATTTTCCGCCGAACGATCCTGAATGCCGATGCCGAGTTACCGCTGTTCGTGCTGATGAATATACTGGACAAGTTGCCTCACTGGATTGATTATAAAAGCCAAAATGGTATCAGTGAAAACGTGGTTTAAATGCCAATTGGCAAGCGAACCTGTGCGCCGTATTAAAGCTGTTTTGGGGTTTAAGTTGCAATGATCCCGAGACATTGCTCCAAATATTGTTAAAATATATTGGAATTGCCTGACACCTCATGGCATGTGTCCACAAATTTGCAAGCAACTTGAATCTTGAACGGATTGATTTTAAACCGACGACCTTGATTGTGGGGACGTTCAATCCAGGCTGGGATAATCTGGGCAATTACGCACAATGGTTTTATGGCAGGACCAACAATAATTATTTTTGGGATGTATTGCCGAGACTCCACGAGAACAGCAATTTGCGCCTAGCGCCCCACAAAGAATGGAAAGCGTTTTGTAGCCGACATAAGATTGCACTGACTGACCTTATTTACAGCATCGACGATGCCGATAGTGATAATCAGGAGCATATTAACCATTTAAAAAACTATCGGGATGATGCAATCGCCCGTCATTTCTGTCAATTTACCGAGGTAAATCTTCCGGCAATTCTTGTCAATCACCCTAGCATTGCTCATGTCTACTTAACGAGGCAGTTAAGCGGTGATTTTTGGCAGCAAAAATGGCTGCCCGTCATCAGATATTGCAATGAAACCGGTAAAAGAGTAGAACCCTTATTAACGCCATCGGGTAGCGCACGCTTTCAAATGACTAAGGGTGTGGATATGACATTAAGGGATTTTATCTTCAAACACTGGCAAAATAGTTGGCACTCATTGTAAGTTTCTTTATGAGCGATAGTTAGAACGTGTTTTAAAAGCGTCGTGAGCGGTTCGAGTGCAAGGCGCACGGAGCGCAGAAACCGGAGTGTACTGGACGTACATGAGGATTTCGAGCACCGCGCAACGCAGCAATCGAGCCGCGTAGCAGCTTTTAAAACACGTTCTTAGCAAACGTAAGAACTCTCTCGGTATCAAGGCGATGACTAACACTAAAACCCACCAAATCGTCCTGGGCAGCAATAACCCAGGCAAAATCAGGGAAATCCAGGCGCTGCTGCCGGGCTATTCGATTATTCCGCAATTAGAATTTATTCAATCGGAAGTGGAAGAAACGGGCGTTACTTTTGTTGAAAATGCCTTGCTGAAAGCCAGGTACGCCGCACAACACTGTCACTTGCCTGTGCTTGCCGATGATTCGGGTTTGGCCGTGGATGCCTTAAGCGGTGCGCCGGGCATTTTCTCTGCCCGGTATGCGGGTATTGGCGCTAGCGATCAGGATAATGTCAACAAGTTGCTGGTAGAACTGGAAGGTGTGTCCCTGGAAGAGCGCACGGCACGATTTATCTGCGTAATGGTGCTTATCGAACACGCAAGCGATCCGGTTCCGGTTATTACACAAGGTATCTGGGAAGGAAGGATCTTATTTCATCCAACCGGTTCTAATGGTTTTGGCTATGACCCGGTATTTTGGGTGCTTGAGCATGATTGCTCTTCGGCTGAACTACCGGCGGATGTAAAAAATTCGCTAAGCCACAGGGGACAAGCGCTTAGGCAATTGGCTGCTTTGCTAAAAAACCAGAGTTTGATGATAAAGGCGAAGCTGTAAGGTTTCTGATTAGCAAGAATCTTCAACTAATTCTTTGCGTATCCCTTATTCCGTCGTTCTGGCATGGATTGCCGAAACCCAGAATACATGGATGTAAACTCCACATTTAAGCCTGATTACCTTTCACATCCTTGTGCTGGATACTGGCGACCTCCATGGATGGAGGAAGTGCGGAAGAGGATATGGAATCCTCGCCGCCATTCCCTGCCGGTATGACGATTACTTGAGAGTTTGCTACTTCGCCTGAAATTTGTATGCACTAAGAAAAATTAACGCGAGCAGGGGGGATTTCAACATGAATTCAACGCAGCTTTTTCCTGACCAGGATTAACGGCACCACGCACCCCACCAACATACAAGCCAATAACATAGCGCCCATCGAAAGAGTCCAATCTACGGGATAGCTGTCCGCCCTAAGCGGTTTAGTCAGCCCCGGTATGCTGGGCAAGTCGCCGTCGCCGCCATCAACTTTAAGCTGGGCCTTCATGCCTTTTTCCATGTGTTGCGGCAGTTCGCAGTGCACGAGGTAAGTTTTTTTCTGGGCAGGCATGATAAGCGATGCTTTTAATTCCCCCTCGCCATAAAGTTCGAGATGAAACATGCCTTGCGGATATAAATACCCAGGCAGGCCATGAATCATCAGTTGATGACGGATCTGGTCGTCATTGATAAAGGTGATGTTAATGCGAGTGCAGGGCGCAACGTCCCACTCCTGATTATCAAATGCATACATTTTGCCGTTAAATTTCTGCGCGTACTTATGCCCGGCGCGGATGGTAATATTGACATCACCGGAAATTTTTTGGCAATCTTTGGGGAGCCGGTCGGTATTGGCATTCATAATCATGCCTTTTTCGTCCATCAGCATGTTGTCGTGAGCCATCATTGCCGATGCTTGGGTAAGAAAACCCAATATAAGGAATAATGCAGTAACACAGGCTTTCATGATTGTTGCTTCCGTTTATAAACCATCATCAGGACAATCAGCAAGCCCACAATTAATCCAATCAACAAACCGAAAATCACCAACTTCTTAATATCAGGTGAGATAAGCCCCGCATCACCAAACACCGCAGCAAAATCCCCTTGCTGCCAAAGTGGTTGTTTTTTGGCGTAGTAATCTTTGTCGAATAACTCACCCAGCATTTGCTCGTGCATCTTTGGCATTCCTAGCTCGTCAATCAGCGGTTTGGATGCCAGGATCGCCATATTGCCGCCGGGTTCCATACCGTCGGTGGTGGTTCCGGTCGGTACGTGGTCGTGGAACATCCACAGGCCTGGGCCGTAACTGTGCAAGCCATCATTCGTGGTTTGTATATGCAGGTCTATCCGTTGCGCCATCGCCAGATCAAACACATCCCGCGTAACCTGTTGACCGACAGCTTGCTCCACGCCATCCATAGCCGTAATGGTGGCCTTGTGACCATGAAAATGTATGGCCACTTGCGAGCGCTGGGCATTGGCCATGCGTAGCTTGATGGCTTCATTTCCGTCCGTGACTATCATCGAATCACGCAAGGTATAGGGGAAAGAATGGCCGTTAAGCAGGAAGTAATTCTCGAAAGACTCGGTCATGTTGTAGTCGCGGCTCATGCCCTTTGCGATTAGCCGGGGGTCTATTGCCGCCTGGATGGTGCTTGCCAGTTTTTTATCGATGGACTGATAAAACAAATCATATTCCTGGCTGTAAGATTTCTTTACCGCAA
Organism: Methyloglobulus sp.; assembly: GCF_046714055.1. Lineage (GTDB taxonomy): Bacteria > Pseudomonadota > Gammaproteobacteria > Methylococcales > Methylomonadaceae > Methyloglobulus. The sequence goes on from NZ_JBKKBJ010000137.1 coordinate 14,082, forward strand.
CCGAGGGATGGCGCACTTGCCCCGCGCCGACATTGAACGTTTGCACCCAATTATTGGGCTGGTTTTCTTCTATGACAAACATGCCGCTCAAGCCCATCATCATGTGTTGGGCCGTTTGCACATGGCAATGATAAAACATGGTGCCCGTATGACGTGGCTGTATTTCGTAGGTGTGGCTCTTGCCTGGGAAAACCGGATGTTCCTCAACGCCGTCATTATCCTCGCCCTTAGAATTTTGCCAAGGATGATCGACCCCATGCAGGTGTATGGTGTGCGGTAGATAATGGGTATTTTCCAGCGTGATAAAAACCTTATCGCCCTGCTCCACCCTTATGGTTGGGGAAGGCGCACGCAAGAATGGCCTTGCCTCCCGCGAGTTAAAATTTTTCAACGCCATGCCGCTGGACTTGGGCGCAAATGCCCATAGCCCCGGTTGAATGCCCGGCGCGATATTGTAGGTATTGATCAAATAGTCGCCATCCGGGCTGGCACCGTTAAACTCGACCACTTCCAGCTTTATGTGGATGACATCTGGATCGCCATCGTGGTCAAGATCATCACCCATGATTAAGGCATCTTGAGCCAGATTGGACTGCATCAAGGTGGCCAACGAAATATTGTTGGTGCCCTTGACCGATGCGGCAATGTCGTAGGGATTGTCCGGTTCACAAAACGGCGCGGCGGCAATGCCCACGCCGTCGATTACCTGGGCCTGCCGCCATTCTGGATGTTCATTGGTACAAGGAGATTCGATTTTGGTGGTGTCCCCTTGTGCGCGGCTGTATACCGTAGCAGGCGGATTAACATCCGCTTTTTGGAAACGGCCAGGGACAAACTGCACAGCAACCGCAAGCAACACCAGAACCAGTATTGTCAGCGTTAGGTAAGGTCTTTTGGTCATAATCCTGCAAACTATTAGCGGTAGGACTATTCTAAATGCCCGGTCGTTCAAAACCTAGCTACGTTTCGTGAAACTGGCTTTCAACTTACAAAGTATCAATAAATCTCCGCTAAAAATTCAAATGATTTTTCATTGCTCAGCATCCCGATATTTCGTCGTATGGTGGATTAACGAAAAAGCAATGTTTTTACGCTGTGCTGCATACTTCCGTGATGCCCAAGTGTAGTTTTAGCTTAAAAAGTGAACCAGTCACTTGATTTTCTGCTTTTTTGATGCATATTGAGGCAGGAAGGGATAAAAGTGTTATTATAACCTTAACCCGGAAAGGGTCACGGAGCTTTTTCAGTCTGAAAATATACGCTGGAAAGGCAAAAACTTAACTCGCACAGGAGAGAAGTCTATGAAAACCATTAGCCAAATGTTATTAGTCATTTTCGCTGTTGCAACTCTGGCAGCGTGCGGTGAACAGGGCCAAGGCCCCAGCAGGCCGAAAGATTCCAATTCAATCGAGATACCTCAGAAATAAATACCTTTCTCAGGATTGGGTTGATGTTACCGTTGTTCCTCACGAAATCTGATGCCCGGACGGGGGTTTAAACCTGTCTCTTGATCACATTTTACTTGAGAAATAAACTATAACCCCATAAATAAATATAGGGTTTGTAGCAAGCATGATTCCAATAGACGAACTAGGGTGGTCACAACAACTCTTTGGCGGAAGCGAGCTAG
>NZ_JBKKBJ010000138.1:0-20949 GCF_046714055.1 Methyloglobulus sp.
TCCCTCAAGGGAGAAGGAACTCAACCGCTTAATTTAATGACATTATCCCAGAGGGAAAAAGTTTTAATAACGCCCCCTATGCCACTTTCTCCAGGTATTGCACCAACAGTTGCACACTGCGTTGCCCCCTGAACTCATTGACATCCAACTTATAAGCCGCGTTACAAACCCTGAGGCCCAACCATTGCTCAGGCTTATCGACAAAAAAGGCGATGCCATCGAGCAAAACATTTCCGTTGGGTTTTCTCATGACCAGCTTTAAATGTTGTTGTCCGACGATGCGCACCTGAATAATATCGAAGATTCCATGGAAAACTGGCTCAGGAAACTCATGCCCCCAAGTCGCGGCGGTTTGTAACAGTTCGGCCAGTTCGAGGGTCATGTCTTGTTCTGCCAGTTCGCCATCTGACCAAACTTTCTGTTCCAGATCGACATTCGCCAAGCGCTTTCTTACCATTTCATCAAAGGCCATGGCAAAAGCCGGATAATCATGCATAGCAATACTTAACCCTGCCGCCATTGCGTGACCGCCAAACTTGTTTAACAGCTTAGGGTGAATAGCCGCAATATCGCTTAATACGTCACGGATATGCACACCAGAAATCGACCTTGCAGAACCTTTGATCAGATCTTTTCCGGCGGGTGCAAAGGCAATAACAGGCCGGTGCAACTGGTCTTTGATGCGCGATGCCAAAATACCGATAATACCTTGGTGCCACAACTCATCAAACAGGCAGACACCCGCAGGCAAGTAATGTTCATCGAGGGCTTTCATTTCGCCCAATAAAGCCAGGGCTTCGTGTTTCATTTGCCCTTCAATCTCTTTACGGTCATTATTCAAATCATCCAATTGCAGTGCCATGGTTTTGGCGAGAGCAGTATCTTCCGTCAATAAACATTGGATGCCCAACGACATATCATCCATACGTCCCGCCGCATTCAGCCTGGGGCCTAAGGCAAATCCCAAATCTGCGGCAACGAGTGTGAGCGGATTTCTGCCGGATACCTCAATAAGCGCTTGCAAGCCCGGATGGCAACGTCCCATGCGAATTCTCGTCAAGCCCTGATAGACCAATATGCGATTAACCTGATCCAAAGCGACAACATCAGCAACCGTACCTAACGCGACATAATCAAGCAGTTGCGCCAAATTGGGTTCTAATCTTTGCTGTTGTTCGAACCATTGCTGTTCCCGTAGCCGACTTCTTAAGGCCATCAGCACATAAAACATCACGCCCACACCCGCAAGCGCCTTGCTGGGAAAGACATCGTCTGGAAGGTTTGGATTCACGATAGCATCCGCCGGAGGCAGCTCTTGCCCCGGCAAATGATGATCGGTCACCAGGACTTTTATACCGGCGTCCTGCGCCGCTTTAACGCCTTCTATGCTGGATATGCCGTTATCGACGGTCATGATGACATCTGGCGTATGAAGCCTGGCTAACCCAACAATTTCTGGTGTCAAACCGTAACCGTATTCAAAACGGTTGGGGACAACAAATGTTACCTCCCCTGCCCCCAATAATTGGAGGCCTTTGACGGCAACCGCGCAACTGGTCGCACCATCGGCATCAAAATCAGCGACGATGGTGATTTTTTGCTGGTCTTTGATGGCGGTTATCAAATGCGACACCATATCTTCCATACCCGATAACAACCACGGCGACGGCAGCTTATCTAACGCCCTATCCAGTTCGGTTGTGGACTTGATGCCCCTGGCCGAAAATATCCGCTGTAACAAAGGATGGATGTCGCCGTGTGACCACTTGTTTTTATCGACTGGCCGTACAGCAATCGTTTTTTTTACGCCTTGTAAATACATAAAATGGCAATAGGCCCTGTCCATTGTGGTTTATAAAGATCAGCTTATACTGTCAGTCACAGATAGTGTAATACCCGCAAATCAAAATTTGGTTTAAGGGCATGCGTTAATACGCTCGATTGCCAGGCCACTGCATACTGATGAGCCAAGAAATCCTGGAGTACGCGAACTTGTGATTTTCACAGTGGCTACATTCAACCCGCTTGCTTTTCGATTTCCTTGGGCCTATCCACCGACCATAATTTTTCCAGTTGATAAAAGTCCCGTGCCTGGGTGGTCATGGCATGGACGATGACATCGCCCAAATCCAACAGGACCCAATCATCTCCAGGGCCGCCTTCCAATCCTAAGGGTTTAACTCCGTTTTCTTCAACTTTCGTCGAGACATGCTCGCACATTGACATCAAATGCCGGTTGGAAGTGCCTGTCACCATCACCATGTAGTCGGTAAAGCTGGTTTTGTCCCACACGTCCAAGGTAGTGACCTGTAGTCCTTTGCGTTCGTCCAATTCATCTTGGACAATTTTCAATAGTTTTTCTGCTTGCATTCCTGTTCCCAATGATTAATTCATTTTAATACGCTGTTTGCGCTGTTTGTGTTTGATAAAGCTGGTGTTGTTTGATGTATGCTATCACGGCATCGGGCAATAAAAATCCCGGATTTCGTTCGTTAGCAATCATATTTCTTATAGCCGTTGCGGAAATATCAAGTTGTGTTATCGGCTGAAAATACAGTTTCCCGGCCAACTGTTCTGACAGATCTTGTTTGTTGGCGATTTGTCTGGCTGCAAAAAAATCATCGAGTTGCCGCACTGTAAATCCTGGTCGAGTCAACACAATGATATGCACAAAATCAAGTAGCCGTTGCCATTGATACCAGCACGTTAGCTGATTGAAAGCATCGCTGCCGATAAACAGCAACAAAGGCTGATCAGGAAATTCCTGCCTTAATGATTCCAGCGTAATAACCATATAGGAAGTCCCTACCCTGTCTATTTCGCGGGTATCAATAATAAGGCCGGGCTGATTTTCAATGGCTAGCTTCAACATCTGCACACGCAGTTTGGCAGGTGCGTGTGGCAGGTTTCTATGCGGCGGTTGTGAACTAGGAATTAACCTGACTTCATCGAGTCCGAAGATTTCTTTGACTTCCAATGCTGAACGAAGATGTCCATAATGAACCGGATCGAAGGTGCCACCAAAAATGCCAATCATCTATTGCCTGATATGGCCATCGCCCAGGACGATATACTTCAGTGAGGTCAATCCTTTTAATCCAACCGGGCCACGGGCATGGAGCTTATCCGTGCTGATGCCAATCTCAGCGCCCAAGCCGTACTCAAAACCGTCGGCAAAGCGGGTTGAAGCATTCACCATCACCGAGCTGGAATCGACTTCCCGCAAAAAGCGCCGTGCCTTGCTGTAATCCTCAGTCACAATCGCATCGGTATGTAGGGAGCCGTAATGATTGATATGCTCGATTGCCTCATCCAAGCTGTTGACTATTTTGATCGATAAAATGGGCGCCAGATACTCAGTCAACCAATCCTCTTCTGTCGCCCTGATACAAGCAGGAATTAACGAGCAGGTCTTTGGACAACCACGCAGTTCCACACCTTTCTCAAGATACTGTTCAGCCAAGGTAGGCAACACTTTTGCGACAACGCTTTCTGCAACCAATAAGGTCTCCATCGCATTACAAACGCCATAACGATGGGTTTTGGCGTTCACCGCAATAGTAATGGCCTTATCAATATCCGCGTTGTCATCAATGTACACATGGCAAACGCCATCCAAATGTTTAATGACGGGAATCGTCGCATCCTTGGAAATACGTTCGATCAAGCCCTTGCCGCCCCTGGGCACAATCACATCCACATATTGATTCATGGTAATCAATTCACCGACAGCCTGTCGGTCAGCAGTCGCGACAATCTGCACGGCCGCTACAGGCAATCCAGCCTCGGTCAAACCTTTAGCAATACACGCCGCAATCGCCTGATTGGAATAGATAGATTCAGAACCGCCCCTTAAAATACAGGCATTACCGGATTTAAGGCATAACGCGGCGGCATCGACCGTGACATTCGGGCGCGATTCATAAATAATGCCAATGACCCCCAAAGGAACCCGCATTTGACCGACCTGTATACCGCTGGGCCGGTAACTTAAATCGGTGATTTCCCCCACAGGATCAGGCAAGGCAGCGACTTGCTTTAATCCTTCGACCATCGCCTGTATGCTTTTCGGTGTTAGCGCCAATCTATCCAACATGGCCGTATCCAAGCCGTTCGCTTTGCCAGCCGCCAAATCTTTTTGGTTTTCGCTGACCAATAACTCAGCGCTAGCTTCGATAACCTCGGAAATCTTCAACAAAGCCAGGTTTTTTTTACCGGACTCGGTGCGGCTGATTTCCCGTCCGGCTATTCTGGCCTTTACGCCAAGATCGTTCATGTATTCTTTGATGTTCACTGCGTTTATTACTCGCTTAAAACTATTAAATCATTATATCGGCTAATCCTGGTTTATGACAGGAGTAAGGTAGGCAATAAAAATTAAGGGGAAAGGTCAGGTATGGTTCTTTTGATTGAAACCCCACAACTGATTTTAATGATAGGATTAACCAATTATTCCATTATAGATTCGAGTGTTTGTTTTAATGGTTCAAGATGGGTTTGCACGGTTTCCCAGGCCATCACAGGCCGGCTGGGTGGCTTCATGGGCTGACTGTCATTTGTTGGGGTTGTCGTTATTGCCTCATTTCAGCGCTATCTCGGCACGACTAAAATTCGGGGGTGGATAGTGGAATTATTAGGGATGCCCATAAAACAATCGTTCAAAAGCAGAAGTCGATTGATTCTTGCAAAATGTTTCAATAGGGATGTGATTGCTCGATACATTAAAGAGTTTGCGCCCAGAGGACGGTCAAAGATTGTAGGCCCTAACGCATGTGGCGTGATATTGCAGCTCTTAATATCCACACAAAAGACCTGATAAAGCATATACAGGAACTCCTTGGGATCAAGCTCTCTCCTCGACACCAAAACCGTTCAGTAGGTTGTTTTGATTTTTTAACAAGCCTTGTACAACGCTTTGTACCACTCCACAAATGCGTTAACGCCAACCTCAAGTGGCGTGCTCGGTTTGTAGTCAAATTCAGCGATTAAATCGGATACATCGGCATAGGTATCGGGAACGTCGCCGGGTTGCATCGGCAAAAAATTCTTGATGGCTTTTTTGCCTATGGCGTTTTCCAACGCTTCAATAAAGTGCAATAAATGCACCGGGTTATTGTTTCCGATGTTGTAGACCCGGTAAGGCGAGGTGCTGGTGCCAGGATCGGGGTTTTCGCTAGCCCAGTTGGGATTGGCTTGTGCAGGTTTATCCACCACTTTGGTCACGCCGGTAACGATATCGTCGATATAGGTGAAATCGCGTCTGTGATTGCCATAATTGAACACATCAATCGGTTTGCCCTGCATGATATTGTGGGCAAACAGGATGGGCGACATATCGGGCCTGCCCCAAGGCCCATAAACGGTGAAAAAACGTAACCCAGTGGTTGGCAAGTTATACAAGTAGCTGTAAGTGTGTGCCATCAATTCATTGGCTTTTTTACTGGCCGCATAGAGCGAGACGGGATGATCAACATTATCGTGCACCGAAAAAGGCATCCGAGTATTGGCACCGTACACCGAGCTTGAAGAAGCGTAGACCAAATGTTCAATGTTATGGTACCTGCATCCTTCCAATATATTGATAAACCCAACAATATTGGAATCGATATAAGCATGGGGGTTAGTAATGGAGTATCTGACCCCAGCCTGGGCAGCCAGATGTATCACCCGCTGCGGATTTTCTTTGGCAAATAAATCTGCCACTGCCTGTCTATCGGCGATATCCAGTTTTATGAATTTAAAGTGCGGGTAGGTTTGTAAACGCGCCAACCTAGCCAGTTTTAAATTGACATCGTAGTAATCGTTAAGATTATCTATGCCAATAACTTCATCGCCCCGATCCAGCAAGCGGATACCCTGCATGGAGCCGATGAATCCGGCGGCGCCTGTCACTAATATTTTCAAAATCTATACTCTTGATTACTGTTACAACGGACGATATTAATTAACCGGATACCGAACTGGTCACTGGCCTTCCAATACAGTAATAAGTGAGTCCGGCGGCCTTTAACTGTTTGGGTTCATAAAGGTTACGGCCATCAAACACGACCGCCGCTTTAAGTTTAAGTTTTAATTGCGCAAAGTCTGGACTCCAGAAATTTTTCCATTCGGTGACAACACAAAGCGCATCGGCATTATTGAGTGCCTCCGTCTGGGTCTTGCACAAAACCAGGCCGGCCTTGTTTCCGTAGATTCTTTTTGCTTCTGCCAAGGCTTCTGGATCATAAGCCTGCACAGTTACGCCGGCATCTATCAATGCTTCCAATAGGACACGGCTCGGCGCTTCGCGCATATCATCTGTTTTCGGCTTGAAGGATAAGCCCCATAAAGCGAAGGTTTTACCTTTAAGCTGCCCATTAAAGTGTTGATGTATTTTGTTAAATAGAACATGTTTCTGTCTTTCATTGACACGCTCAACCGCACCCAGAAGTTCCGCTTGGTAGCCCAGTTCTTTGGCCGTCCGTTCCAACGCCTTAACATCTTTGGGGAAACAGGAGCCGCCATAACCACAACCTGGATAGATAAAGTGGTAGCCAATGCGGCTGTCCGCGCCAATGCCATTACGGACCCTTTCAATATCCGCGCCCAAATGTTCGGCTAGGTTGGCCAGTTCATTCATGAAACTGATTTTTGTTGCCAACATGGCATTGGCAGCATATTTGGTGAGTTCCGCCGAACGCACATCCATGTCGATGATACGCTCATGACTCCGGTTAAAAGGCGTGTATAGCGCTTTTAAAAGCTCAGTCGTCCTGGGATTGTCTGTGCCGATAATGATACGATCCGGCTTCATAAAGTCGGCGATGGCCGAACCCTCTTTTAAAAATTCAGGGTTTGAAACCACATCGAATTCAATGTCTACGCCTCTGGCGGTTAAAGCTGTTTCAATGAGGCTTTTGACCTTATCGGCCGTACCGACAGGAACGGTCGATTTATCGACGACGATACGGTATTCAGTCACGTGTTCCGCAATCGCCTTGGCTACTGATAACACATATTGCAAGTCTGCCGAGCCATCCTCATCAGGCGGTGTGCCTACAGCGATGAACTGAAATAACCCATGCTCTACAGCCATTTTCGCATCGCTGGTAAAACGTAACCGTCCTGACTGATAGTTTTCTTTGACCATCGCTTCCAGACCAGGTTCGTAGATAGGGATGACACCCTGATTAAGCTGATCAATTTTTTTTTGGTCGATATCCATGCAGAGCACATCGTTGCCGACTTCCGCAAGACACGTACCCGTTACCAGACCGACATAACCTGTTCCAAAGATAGTAATTTTCATTTTGTTATTTTATAGTTAAAGGAGATTCAACTCCGAAGTGCGACTCCAGTATTCATGCAGCTTCTTGTCCATTATCGCCAAACGATACCACATGAGGGGATTTATAGTTTGGCGTTTTTCAAGGACGATGATTAAGTCGAGTCATGACCTCCTCGAGCTGCCCGTCGGTTATATTCTCAAAACTGCTGCCTTTGGTAAAGTATTCCCTGATCAAGCCATGGGTGTTTTCATTCAGCCCACGCTCCCAGGAATGATAGGGATGTGCAACATGTTTAGCCCCACGATTAAGTGGGCTGAGTTAGTTATCTACAATGTCGTTTTAAATTAAAACTTTTAACAGGTCATTGGCTGTGCGATTGAAGTACATAAAACTTTACCTATACATGCGCTTGATCCACACAATGTCGGCTGCTCATCACAATACTATAGTCATGCTAAGAGATGGGCACAGCGTTTTGTACTTTAAACCTCCGTGTTGTTCGTGACCTTCGTGGTAAAAATTCCTTAGCTGTTCATAATATCAGTTTAATAAAACTGACTTGCCAAAGCATGGTGGCTTCACCCGCATTTAAAAATCATTAACGTAATATCATCGTCAAAAGAGGTTCTTTGGCAAAACTGCTGTAAGGCTGCAAATAGTGAATCAATGATGGTTTGCGGGGTCTCCTGAGCATTTTGCAATAAAACGGCCTTAACGCGCTCCAGGCCGAAAAACTCCTTATTGGCGTTTTCAGCTTCGATCAAGCCATCGGTATAAAATAGGATCAAATCACCCTTCGCAAGCGTTGTCGTTTTCTCTTCAAAAACGACATCTTTTCTGACCCCTAATATTAAGCCTTCAGCGTCCAGTCCCTTAAATTCCCGTTGCACCCGACTGAGCAACAGGGGCCGCGGATGCCCGGCATTGGCAAATCTTAAATGGCGCTTGTTGATGTCGACTTGCAAATAAAACAAAGTGATGAAGTAGTCTGATTTATCTAAATCGTCAAACAGGAAATTATTCAGGACACCCAGCGTTTCTGCAGGAGTCGCCAATAGATTGGTCTGCGCACGGATAGCGCTGCGGGTTTCAACCATGAACAGGGCGGGGCCGATCGAATGGCCGGAAACATCTGCAATAACCATATCCAGTTGGGTTTCATTTCGAAAAAAATAATCAAAATAGTCGCCGCCAACTTTATCGGCGGGCAAGCAAAAGCCTGTCACTTCAAAACCGTCCGATTTAATGGGAACGGAGGGCGATAAAGTGGCTTGAATTTGTTGGGCAATCCTGATTTCATTCTGCGCAATCGCTAAGTTGACTTGCGCCTGGCGAATTTGTCGCTCCGCCGCTTTACGGCCGGAAATATCGTGGATGAAGCCGCTAAAGATATAAGCGTTGCCGAGTTTCAAGGGCGAAACACTCAGTTCGACTGGGAATTCAGTGCCGTCGCGGCGTAAGGCGACTTGTTCCGACTGTCTATTTAATATGGAGCCAACGCCAGTTTGTAAAAATGTGAGTAAACCCCGACGGTGTGCATTGTGCAAACGGGGGGGGATGATCAATTCGTCAAGACGCTGGCCTATCGCTTCATCATGTGACCAACCGAACATTTTTTCAGCACGTTGGTTCCAATCGGTAATGATGCCATAAGAATCCATGATAACGATCGCATTGATCGAGCTTTCGATAATCTGTCTTGTGCGTTTTTCAGACTCTATCAGCGCCTCCTGAAAATGTATCCTGGCGGTAATATCCCGGTCAACACCTCGCCATTTAAGCAGTTCCCCCCGCGCATTGATGATCGGCAAGCCAGTCGATTCGGTCAGCACTTCATGCCCATCTTTATGCTGATAGTGATTGATCAGGGCATAAAAAGGTTGTTGGCTTGCGATGTAAGGTGTTTGGGTTGCTTTGTCCTGGGCGGTTAAAAATTCTGTGTAATGTTTGCCGATGATTTGTTTCTGGCTGAAACCCAGAATTTGTTTCACTGCGTTACTGCTATAGAGGTAATAACCGTTGGGGTCTTGTTCCCATAACCATTCGCCGGTCATTTCCGCCATTTGCCGAAAACGTTCTTCACTTTCAGTCAATGCGGATTCAACTTCTTTCCGTCGGGTGATGTCTTCTTCAACGGCAAGAAAATGTGTGATTTCCCCAGCACTATTTTTTATGGCGCTAATGCTCTCGTAGACCCAGTAAAGTTCGCCACTTTTCTTTTGGTCTTGAATTTCTCCCCGCCACTCTCCAGTGTTAAGCAGCATTTCCCACATCGTTTGATAGTGTTCTGAGGACATGTTGCCGGATTGTAGCATTTTGGGATTTTGGCCGAGTAATTCATCGGCGGTGTAGCCACTAAGTTCGGTCAATTTTGGATTGACATAGCCTATTCGTCCAGTACGGTCAGTAATCATCATTGCACTGGCGCTTTGTTCAACAACCCTGTGCATCATAAAAAGATCATTGTCTGGTTTGATTGCTTGAATCAGTAAAATAATGTCCGTGTTTTTCGACTGTTGGCTGGGTAGAGGGGAAATAGAGAATAATACGTGAATCCTGTGCTGCGCTTGCGTGATTATTTCGCCTTCAAAACAGTTATCGGCAGGACTGTTGTCCATCTTTGCTATGGCTGCCTGCCATAACGTCATTTCTTTTTTTGTTGCGAAGAGTCGGGCTAGCGGTAGATCGATGAGTTCTTTTTCACTAAAACCGAGAAGGTCTGCGACAGGGCGATTGACTTGGAGAATACGGGGAAAAGGGGGCGCTGTCCCATCAGGATGCCCGATTCTGATGATGATCATATTAAAGCTGAGATTATCTAAAATATGGTACATGAGTGGGACTTGGATGCTATAGATGATTCGATCATGTGAGAAAGACTAAGCATTAAAGCGCAACGTTTTTACTGGAAGGTGGGTTCAACTTAAATAAGCCAGATTCAAATTCGAAGCGCAATCGTTAATGGTGGTTTAGTGTATCCACACCAGTTTCTTAGGGTAGCGCTATCCACTTAACTATTTCGAACGATTGTCATGCCAGTGGTTGCCTACCTTATAGCTTGCGGCCTTTGGGGATCATCTGAAATAGCTTCTTGATAGTACGTTCCGTAATAAACGCCAGAAAAAAAAGTTGCAAGAAATTTTCCGCCGCAAGGATATCTAAGCCGATTTTTTTGGGTACCAGATCCTTACGGGAGCCAAACAATTTATCCCAAAATGCCAGGACGATGCCATAGTTACTGTCATGTTCACTTCGCAGGGTTGAATGATGGGTGCGGTGCAGGTAAGGGGTGATGATAAATTCTGACAAACGCTTTTCATTGTTGAAGGTAATGTTGGAATGGTGGAAGAAAATGAAAAACGATTGTACGCTTTCCATCACAAGTACAAGGTAAGCATCTACCCCAATAATTACGACGAACGCACACTTGTAGAGGATTTCAAAAAACAGGTCTATAACGTGAAAACGAAAGCCAGTGGATGTGTTAAAGCTTTTGTCGCTGTGATGCACCTTATGAAACCGCCACAGAAACTCATACTTATGGCTGGCAACGTGCCAGGCGTAGATCGCCAGATCATATAAGAGGAACGCCAATATCCACTTGACCGGATGGTTTCCCATACCGCTCAAGAGCCCATGTGACGAGAATTGTTGTGCCACAAAAAACAAGGATGTCGCCCGGAGTACCGTCAGGATGATGTTATTGAACAGGAATGCGGTGGTGTTGGTGACAAAAGATTCCTTTTTGATTTTATTGGTAAAGTGACGATAAGGCTTCAGTTTTTCCACGACTACCAAAGCGATGAAAGCAAGAATGGCCAAGCCAAATAAAATTTGACTAGGAAGCATGTTAACGGTGTCGTTTTGCATATATTAAACAACCTCTTGAAAATACTCTAAAAAAATAACCTACCATTATATAGGAATGGTCAATTATGTTTAATCATCATTCACAGTGCTATCTTGATCATCACCTGGAGCCAGCGCATCACTCAATAAGCGGTTAAGTTCCTGAATTTCATTCTTGGCCTTTTCCTTATAGGTGACATCGTATTGCACCCCCAGAAAATAGATGACTTCCCCCTTACGGCTGAATAGTGGGATAATTTTTAGATGATTAAAAAACAATACGCCATCTTTTCGATAATTCCGTAAAGTGACCTCAATGGATTTATGATTCTTGATGGCCTCGGCAATTTGGAAACGTGCTGCTTGTTCTCGGTCGGAACCCTGTAGGAAACGGCAATTGTGCCCGATAATTTCTTTCTGGCTATAGCCAGTCAATCTTTCGAAGGAATGATTGGCATAAACAAGTGGCATCCCTTCCAGGTCTGGATCAGCGAGGGTCACGCCATTCACACATTCATCAAGTATGGATGTAAGAATTTGGGGTATTAAGCCCGTATCTTTTTCAACAATAAAACTCATGCCTTGACTCCTTGTGTCGATAGATTATTGGGCTCATCAGCCAATAAATTTTTGATGTTTTCCACTGTATTTTCCGCACCTTCCTCGATGGCCATGCGGATCAGTTTTTCAAAGGGCCACATGAACAGTTCCAGTTCCAGAAGCTCAAAGGAAAATTCAAGTTCTGTTAAATCCTGCTTCCCGTTATCTGAAAACTGGTAAGTGTTCCGAAACGGCGCATCCACACCCTTCAATGTCACTTTTCGGGGTGGTTCAAATTCGGACACTTCGAGGACTGACTCGACTTTTTGCCCTTGCTCTTGGCGTGTTTGCTGTGCTTTCGCACCCACAAAAATATCTGTCCCTGTCAGCGGCTTAAAATCTGAGACTTCCAGCGCCCATTTAGGATAGTTATCAAAAAACTTTTCGCCTACAAAATGAAAGACGAGCTTGACTGGTTTATTTATTTCAACACTGGCTCTGCCCACTACCGGATGAGAAATGTCGAATGGGAACATAATCTTTTCCTATCAAATTGACTTGCTGGCTTATGCCAGATTCAAGCCTTATGGCATTAAAAACAATTTACCCCTATTTGCAAGCATTGCAAATTAATAATACCTCAGGCATGCATGCTTATGATATTCACGACTTAGTCAGTTTGACTAGACTATTTGTGAGTTGGTTCACACTATGGGTGCAGAATAAATAACTTGAATTTTTGGTATTTACGGTTATATCCTGCTTATTCCGAAGCAATGTGACAACAGGCTAAAAATGTTGAAAGATAAGTATCCATAGCTAAAAGTGAGATCGTTAAAAAATTTGGACCCACAAAAAAGTAGGCTATGAAAAGGTGTTATCGAGTGAAAATTAAATTTTTGAAGGCTTTCTTCAAAGTTTTATTGGTTAATAGTTTGTTGCTGAGTGGAAGCTCGTCGGCTAAACAAGGGGCTGATAAAAACATGGCGGTTGCTATGTTTGCGGGTGGTTGTTTCTGGTGCATGGAGCCACCTTTTGATGCTTTGACTGGAGTTATCAGCACGATATCCGGTTACACGGGTGGACATACCGAAAACCCCACTTACAAGGAAGTTTCAAATGGAAAAACCGGGCATTCAGAGGCCGGGCAGGTGACTTATGATCCAGCCATGATGAGTTACGAAACACTCCTCGAAGTTTTCTGGCACAACATAGACCCGTTTGATGAGAAGGGCGAATTTTGCGACAGGGGCGATCAGTACAAAGCCACCATTTTTTACCTCGATGAGCAGCAAAAAAATCTTGCCGAAGCGTCAAAAGTCGTGATGGAGAAAAGGCTGCTCGACAAAGTCATTGTCACCTCAATAAAGCCTGCAGGGAAATTTTATCCCGCAGAAGATAACCATCAAAATTACTATTTAAAACACCCTATATTATATGAATTCTATCGCTTTACCTGTGGCCGCGACCGTCGTCTTAACAAAATTTGGAATGAATGAGCAAGCAATCAATGGAGCCAGGCGTTAATACCGTTAATTTTTCAATATATTAGTGGAAACCGCCAGTAAGGCTGATCCTTAACTTTTAACTTTTCCATAGTCTCTTAACGGCCAACTAACCTTGTGTTATTTGTTTGGCCTTTGGCCACACGACGTAACGAATAAATCGCCTGACCTAGCATAAGTTAGTTCCATACTGGGATATTTGGGAAGGCTTACATTTATTGACAACTAACAAATCGGTGTTAGGTTAATTTTGTTGCTAGTAGTTTTAGCTTTTTAAGTCAAACCTAATTAGGAGAAAATAATGCCTATCCGCAGATCTAAATTATTAGTGAGAATATTATCAGCTGTAAGTATTCTCTTTGGTCTTTTCTTTACTCAAAGTGCAATGGCAAGTGAACATGAAACTGCGTGCAAAGATCATATACAAAACAAAATCGCTTGGGATAGTAATTCACCCTACGAGAGATCCTCGAAATGGGAACAAGCCAACTTGGAAAGATTGTGTAAGGGAACAAAAAATCCTAAAGAGCCTGGAGAATGTTTCCATAAAGTAATGACAGGGCATGTCAAATGGGGTGCCAGTGATAAATGGGAATGGAAAAATGCTATCGGCCTTTGTGCAGGGACGGATAATTCTGATGAAAGGATTTCCTGTTTCAAAGGAAGGATAGAAACTGGAGAAAAGTGGGATGCTGCAATTTTACAATGCCAGTCAAGCGGTAAAATAGTGATTAGGTAATATTCATCACACAAAGGTTTTCCAGCAAAAAAATTCAAAGTAAGTATGCCGGATTAAAATTATGTGATCCGGCCTATTTTAAATCTACAATATATTCAGTCGAAAAATACCGGATACGTATTAAAAAGCACCCGTCTTCCTCGAACTGATTCGGACTTTTTTTAAAGTAAGCAATATGGCAAATAATCCGTAGGATTTGATGCAAACAATTCATCAATTAACTTAGTTGTGAAATCCATAATCTTTACTGATGTACACAGTGTTTGAATGTTTATGATTGGTGCATAAGTCAAGAGCTAAGTATCAACGCAAATCCCTCGCCAACAAACTTGCATTGCCGCCAATCGCAGCAGTATTGGTGGTGACAGTTTGTTCAACTGCGAAGCGACGCAAATAATCTGGGCCTCCAGCCTTTGGGCCGGAGCCGGAAAGCCCCATACCACCGAAAGGCTGTACCCCGACGACAGCGCCAATCATATTCCGGTTGACATAAATATTGCCGACTTTTGCGCCTTGCCGGATAACCTTTATGTTTGCATCAATACGGCTGTGTATACCCAGGGTCAGTCCGTAGCCGGTTGCATTGACCGCATCAATAACCTGCCCCAGTTCAGACGCGCCATAACGGACAAGATGCAATACCGGCCCAAATACTTCCTGGGTGAGCTGTGATAATGAGCTTATCTCTATCAGGCTAGGCGGGAAATAGCTGCCATATCGCAAGCTTTCATCTAAGGGCAGTTGATAAAGCAATTTAGCCCGCTGCTGCATTTTTTCCAGATGAACGTTTAATGGAACCAGCGCGGCGTGGTCAATGACGGGGCCTATATCGGTTTTATAAACACCGGGATCGCCTATAGATAATTCCTGCATGGCTCCTATCAGCATGACTATGGTTTTATCGGCGATTTCCTGTTGTACAAACAGCACACGCAAGGCTGAACAACGCTGACCAGCGCTGTTAAAAGCCGATACAATGGCATCTTGAACCAGTTGTTCCAGTAAAGCCGAACTATCTGCAATCATTACATTCTGACCCCCGGTTTCAGCAATCAACGGCACGATAGCCTGATGGTGTTGTGCCAACTGCCGGTTAATAAACTGTGCAGTTTTCGTGGAGCCCGTGAAAGCAACACCTGCAACTCTTGAATCCGGTAATAAGTGTTGCCCAGTCACACTGCCGCTTGCCGGTAAAAACTGTAATACCGTTTCGGGTATGCCCGCCAGATGCAATATTTCTACACAACGCATCGCTGTTAAGGAAGTTTGACTAGCGGGTTTTGCGATAACGGTATTGCCGGCGGCGAGGGCTGCCGTTATCTGGCCGATAAAAATGGCAATGGGGAAATTCCACGGACTGATACAAACATAGATGCCTCGACCATAGTGGTAGAGCAGATTTTCCTCGCCGGTAGGGCCGGGCAACTGTATCGGCAGACTGAACAGTTCGAGCGCAGATTGGGCATAATAACGGCAAAAATCTACGGCTTCCCTGACTTCTGCCAAAGCATCTTTGATGGTACGCCCACCTTCGCGACTACATAAAGAAACCAATTCCAGACGATGTTGTTCGAGAAGGTCGGCAGCCTTCTGCAAGCAATCTGCACGGGTTTCTACAGGACAAAGCCGCCATTCGGTAAACGCCTGTGCAGCGCCGTTTAATGCCAGTTCGATAGCCTCTTGGTTGGCGTAAATCACGCTGCCGACTGTCAATCGGTTATCGCATGGGTTAATAACGGGATGCTGTTCACCGGAATAATGACTGCCATTTATCAAGGGTGATGCCTGCCAGTGTTTATTGGCTAAAGTGTCCAGGTTTTGCGATAGCTGCTGTAGTAGTTCAGGGTCAGCCAGATTTAAGACTTGGGAATTTAGACGATGTTCGCCGTATATTGAGCCAGGCAATACACAAGAGGTTTTACTGGACGAGGTTTTTACCCGCTCTACAGGATCACGAACCAGTTCCTCAACGCTAATATCGGGATGGTCTATCTGATTGATAAAAGAAGTATTGGCGCCATTTTCCAGTAACCGCCTGACCAGATAGGGCAACAATTCATGGAAATGCCCGACCGGCGCATAAATCCGGCAAGGGATTTGCCACTGTTGGTTTTCAATGATTTCATGATAAAGCGGTTCTCCCATACCGTGTAGCCGTTGGAATTCATAACCGGGATGATGCTTGCCACTGTGATAGACAGCGGCGAGTGTATGGGCGTTATGGGTGGCGAACTGCGGATAAAAAACGTCAGGCCGGGACAGGATCTGTCGCGAACAAGCCAGATAGGATAAATCGGTCGCCGATTTATGCGTAAACACAGGGTAATTGCTCAGTCCATTTTCCTGGGCACGTTTTATTTCACTGTCCCAGTAAGCGCCCTTGACCAGTCGCAAAGGGATTTTGCAATGTCGGGATTTAGCCAATTCGGCCAGCCAGCGAATAACCGGTAAAGCCCTTTTTTGGTAAGCCTGCACCGCCAAACCTAATCCCGGCCAACCGCTTAAATCAGGATGCGTAAAAACGGCGGCAAAAATATCCAGGGACATGTCCAGACGTTCGGATTCTTCCGCATCGACGGTGATGGAAATATTGGCAGCGCGGGCCTTCAGTGCCAGAATCACCAGTTTATCAGTTAATTCCTTGACCGCACGGCTATGCTGCAATGGCTCATAACGTGGGCACAGTGACGATAATTTGACCGAAATGCCGGGATTGGCATAAATATCGGCGGACGGGGCATGTCCAGACAATGTTTCAATCGCTGAAAGGTAGGACTGGTAATAGCGTCCTGCATCATCTGCTGTTAAGGCCGCTTCGCCCAGCATATCAAATGAATAACGGTATACCGTTTCTTGCCCGCTTCGTTTGACTGCTTGTTGTATAGAGTCCGCGAAAACAAATTGCTCAGACAGGTACTGCATGGCTTGCTTTAAGGCAGACCGTATCAATGGTGCGCCCAGGCGCGACAACACAGACTCAAAGACTGGAAACCAATGTTTCTCTGACAGTAGCACATGTTCTTCAAATTGTCGGGTAAATAACAGGGCTTGGCTGGATAAATTGACCCAAAAGGAATCGCTGCGCTGCAAATGGTTTTGCCAGTCAGCATGGGTGAGTTTTTCCTGTAAAAACAGGTCTTGTGTGTAACTGTCGGGAATACGCAGCAAGGCTTCGGCAATGCCCATCAACACGATGCCTTCCTGTGAATTGAGCTGATATTCACGCAGGAATGCTTCGATTGAGGTTTGTCGGACTTTTTTTGCCCTGACTGCATCAACCAGCATTTTGGCGCAATCACCGACTATCGCTGGATCATAAGTGTCGAGACCCGCCAATAATGCACCCACAATTTCGTTTTCATCGGCTAAATAAGCCCGATTAATAGCGGCCCGTAATGTGGCAATTGTTCCATGGGTCATTTTATTCGTATCCTAATTTCTATAGGCCTCAAAAAACTGAAATCATCACAACATTTAAGTGGAAATCGGTCGATATGTTAAAGCCCACCAAATGATTGTCAGTCGTGAAGTGAATGAATATGAAGATAAATAATGTTGGATTGTTAGAACTGGCCCCGTTTTTTCCGTTGATTAAGCCCAGCCACGCGGTTTAGGCTTCGCAAAAACGTTAGGAAGCCCTTCCTTTATAGGTAACTGAAATGTTCATCTCAGTCAAACAGGTGATCCACTCTGACAGGGATGCATATACGTCATCCAGCGTGTCTGCGCTAAATACCTCTAGAATTCCATCTGTATTTTTCATTGTTTAGGTAACCAAAAGATAGGGCCTAGGACTAAGAGTGCATCTTAATCCTGTTTATCAACAGGTATCAACTATTTCCAGCAATTATCACTGCATAGTTGGTGAAGCTAGACACGAATCAAAATCGGAAGTTATGGGTGCCAAATCGAAACAGCGAAGCGGAACGGGGTTTGAAACCAATACCGTTAAGTTAAGGCAACAAACTCCCTCTCCTGCTGGACGACTTGCATGGATGCAGGAGGTAGGTGGAAAAATGCTCCTGCATTTTCCACATTCACTACTTCCCTGTAGTTTGGCAACGCAGGAGCAGTTGCCGAGAGGGTCGGGGTGAGGAGATTAAAATCAATTGTTTACCCCCTCATCCTAACCTTAACGGCGCAGATTCCCTACCTGCTACCGCACTTCCGCCATCCCTGGCGGTCGTCCCTCTAGGGAGAAGGGACTCAACCGCTTAACTTAACGGCATTGGTTGCAACCCCGTCCCGCGTGAGCTAGCAGTTTAGGAGGGGTGATGTGCGGTTTAGAACGGGGCTGCATAAAAAAATTGCTATCGAAAAATAATTCAGATACTATCGTGAAAAATCGAAAGATTGTTAAATGAAATACGCCTATTTTTTGGTTTTACGCAGTATTCCAAAACACCTGAAAAGGTGTCTACTTTGCGGTTAGGCCAAGAAAAAGGAGGAATCATGTCAGCTTATGTGCGCTCACCGCCCGGCGACCACTCACAGGATTGTCGTGGACATTCCAAGCAAGACACCCATTCCCAATTTCGGTTCTTCTCACTGCACAAAGGAGGGCGACATGTTACTACCACGTACGTTAGTGTACCTATTTGCGACTGGGATTTTTCTCCCCGCGAGTATTGGACTCAGCTCGTCCGCCTTCGCCAAAGATTTTGAGGTCTGGTTAGTCGATCAGTCCAATTCCAATGGCAAAACTTTCGGTGGGACTATCCATATTTATGATGGTGACGTTCTCAACGGGAAGGCGGCCGCATCGACAACTCCTACCGATGTTCTGGATCTCTCCGGAGCAACATCCGCTTTGTGCTTGGCGAGCACCGGGGCCAATCCTGTTCGTCCGCACATGCTGTTCTTCAATTCCACTCATAGCCATGCGATCTTGTCTTTTGTCACTAGCGGACACGTCGTGATTTTTAATGCGGCGACACGCACACCCGTAGCCTGCATTCGTACATCACCCGGCGCCGGTGGCGCTCGTCAAGCACATGCGGCTTCTCCTGCGCCGGATGACTCCTACATTCTGGTCTCGAATCAGAACGGGAAGTTACTCGAACGTATCGATGCTAACTTTGCGACCAATACGTTCACCTTGAATGCTCTGGCGACAATTAATCTGGCAACGTGTGTCACGCCTAATGGTGAGGACTGCCAGGATGTCGAGCTGAGGCCCGACAATGCGCCGATTGTCCCGATTGTCGATTCGAGCAGCACACTAGGGTTCATCACCTTGCGTGGTGGCGGCTTGTTCGTTGTCAATCCCAAGACAACGCCGATGCAGATTGTTGCCGAATATGACCGCACCACCGTGCATGGCAATGGCTTTGGAGGTGTCCAAGCGGCTGGCACTATGTTTGTGAACTCAGGCGGAGGGACGAGCACGAATCAGGATGAGTTCGACGTCTATGCGTTCCCGCTCTCAGGCTACAGTGCCGCAAATAGTCCCAACACTCCGACGCCTGAACTTCTGTATTCAGACGATGGTGGAGAGCGAGATTCGCATGGCATGACGGTGATGAAACATGAACGCTTTCTCTGGGTGCTTGATCGCGTTCAGAACATCGCGGAAATTTTTGACACAGAGACCGGCGCGAACATCAACACGGTTGATCTCAACATCGGAGGACCTGCCGGATTAGCTCCAGACCTTGCGGATGTGTCCCCGTCCGGGAATCGTATCTTTGTCTCCCTCCGCGGCCCCAACCCGCTCAGCGGTGACCCGCATGCCTCTACCGGGAGCACGCCGGGACTCGGGGTGATTAAAGTAAAGGAGCATGGTGCGCGTGGCGTGCTCAAGAGCGTCGTGCCGATTCATAACATCGATGCGGGCGGCATCGAGCGTGCCGATGCGCACGGTATTCGTGTCCGATTGAAAGGCCGTAAGATACTCTGTTCAAAATCAAGATAAATTTGGTCATTCGGCAATTATTGGAAAGGCATAAAACCGGGTGTTGTCGAAAGGCTGGTTGTGTTTCAACATGCCGTGGATCGCATGGAGCAATTTACGCATGACCGCGCAGATGGCTTGCAAAGGTTTCTTGCCGTTAGCCACGAGATGCTGGAAATACGCCTTGACGTGCGGGTCGTGTTGTTTGGCGCTCAAGGCCGGCATGTACAGGGCCGAACGGATATGGCGGTTGCCGGCCTTCGACAGCCGCGTTTTCTTGTGGACGCTTTTGCCGGACTCGAAAGCCTTGGGATCGAGGCCGGCAAACTTCACCCATTCCCGATGGGACAGGCCAGGCGGCGGCAACAGGAGTTCACCCATGAGCGCAATGGCGCTGGTTTCGGCGATGCCCTTGATGCCGGTCAGCAACGCCAGTGCCCGTTTGAGTTCGGGATATTGGCCAATCAAGGCCAGTGCTTCAGCGGTCAGGCGGTCGATGCGCTTCCCCAACTGGGCGGTCGCCAGGTTGGCATCCTTCAGCACCGCTTTCGGGGTCTCTTGGGTGGCGGTTAGCGTGTGCAGATGGTTCTTGGCGGCCGCTTTCTGTCCGGTCAGCGCATTCACGCTGGCTAAGCGAAACTGCGCACAGCGAGCTTCTCGTCGGTTGGCCGCGTCCAGGCGACGAAGTCCATGCGCTCGGCGTATTCGGCCAAGGTGTCGGCATCGACGGCATCGGTCTTGCTGTTTTTCAGCAACACCTTGGCAAAGTTGTGGGACGCTTTGGGGTTGACCACCATGAGCGGCACGCCGGCATCATGCAGGGCGACTGCCAAGTCGAAATGGTAAATGCCGGTGGCTTCCAGGCAGGTAATGATGCCAGGCAGTTTGACCAATTTTTTGACCAGTTGGGCACGTCCCGAAGGGGTGTTGGCGAATGTTTGTGGATCGAAGGGCTTGCCGTCCTTTCGGACCGCCAAGACCAATTCCTCAGAACCGACATCAATGCCTGCGAACAGCACCGGTTTTGACTCGGGTTGACGTTTAATAAGTTGAAGGTTTGGCATATTGGCTTGTAAGAAAAGAATTAAAGAAAGTAGACTACCCATTGGTCCCCGACCCTGCACATGCACCTACCAGCCTTGTGTATGCAGGCTC
>NZ_JBKKBJ010000139.1:0-4668 GCF_046714055.1 Methyloglobulus sp.
GCCTTGACTTTATCGACAGCCAGCCAGGAGGTTTTAAGGCTGAACTGATTGTCTAGACATCGTTGCCAAACGAGTATTTTTTTATCATCGCCTGCGCTGATCAATTGTTCCCCGTTCGGGGTGAAAGCAAGGCTACGTACTACATTAAATTCTGTCCCTTCGGTGGCATGATCTTTTAAACGCTGTAACAACTTGCCGGTTTTTACATCAAAAATAACTAAGGTGCCGTGTTCACCCCCTGCAGCCAGCGATTGTCCGTCGGGACTGACTGCGACTGTATACAAGGGATAGTTTGCGCCTTGATACACCTGCTCGGCTTAGCCGTCTTTCATGTCACTAAAACTGGCTAACAGGTTACGCTGGTGTTGCTTTTCAGCGGGTATGTCCTTATCCAAGGCATAGGTTTTAGCCAAGACCTTTTTCGCGCCTGCGTAATCTTCGCCTTTTGCCAGTAGGGAAGCATGGGTGAGCCTGGCTTGGAAAAGTTCGGCAATACGTTGCTTTCCGTTTTTTTCTGCCCAAAACGCCAATCCAACCATGAGTAAGCCCAGCGTAGCCCCAATACTGATAAGCCACGCTTGTCTTAGCTTGCGCTGTTGTTGCCGACGTATTTTTTCCAGTTGTTGCTGTTTGGCGGTTTGGCTTTGTTGGATGTAGTCGATTATTAAGGCTAGCTCATCTTCGGCTATGCGGTGTTCTGTTAGGGGTTGTCCAGTATTGGTCGTCAATTCTGCTGATTGGCTCGAAACGTCGTCATTCCGGCAGAGCCTGCCCCGGTCAGGGATTGCCGGGGGAATGCCGGAATCTAGTTGCAAGGGATTGCAATCTTCGGATACATCCCTGTATTCTGGATTCCGGCGATCCATGCCGGAATGACGGTCTTGGACTTCTTTATCAGGTATGGCTTTTTCAGAATCCCCGTATTCCGCTAGCGCTTCATGCGAATTAAGTGATCTGGCATAACGTTCCGCCCATAACACCGTGGGTTTAAACTCGTCCAGCCATGTCGCCGCCGCTTCCAATTCGGGTGATTGCAGCAGAATTTTAAAACCATCTCCCTGTTTGCGGCGGTGGGCTTCATCGGCCAAACGCCGGTAGGTTTCGGCCTGTTTGGCTTCGTCCTGCACCCAGTCTTTTAACAGTTGCCATTGCCGGATCAGGCTTTCATGGCTGATGTCGATGATTTTTTCCAGATTTTCTGGCGTTTCCGGGCTTAAGGATTCGCTGACGGGCGGCTGCAAAAAACCGCGTCCACTTTGCCGGAACGCGTTCAGCACTGCCACCACGTCAGCGTAGGCTTGTTGGCTGATCTGTAACAGTTTAGCTAGCTTAAGCGGGCGGCGGGTGTCGCGTTTTTCGCTGTCTTGGCCGGTCAATTGACAGAACAACAGCTTTGCCAGCTTTTGTTGCCGTTTATTTAAAGAGAGATAGGCTTCATCAGCATGGTGTGATAAGGCGGCACCTAAGCCGTCGAGGCTTTCATAATCTTCAATAGGAATCTGCTGGGTTTTATCTTCCGCCAAATCCCATAAACGCATCAACACATGCTGCAATAACGGCAATTGGTCTTGATTGTTTTCGGCATCTTCCAGCAATCGGCTGATCAAGGCTGGGTCTATTTCGCCGCCGAACACCAGGGCAGGTTCTTCAATGGCGGCACGCAGTTGTTCGGCATTTAAGCGCGGAGTCAGGTACAAGCCTTGGTTGATGGCTTCGGCCAGCCCCGCAAACTGGGCGCAATCACCCAAGAAATCTGAGCGCATGGTGATGACAACATAAATGCCATGCGACAGTTGCTCTGAGCTGATTGGGTAGGGTTTGCTGCTGGCCAATAACAGGCTGACAAAGTTGCCAGCCTCAACGCTTGCGCCTTGTTCGGAATAGCGGAACAGTTCTTCAAACTGGTCGCAAACGATGAGCAGTTGGGCGTTGTTGGCTAAGGGGTATTCGGCCAGCAGTTCGTGCAAGCTTAATGAACCTTGCCTCAGGCGTTGTTGCAGGGTTTCAGCGGTGTAATGTGGGCTGAGTTCGGCATTTAATTCCTGGAGCAGTTTATCGGCAAGCGCCTGAAACGGATGGTTGCCAGGGCGCATTTCGACGATCCGCCAGTAGCTACTGCTGGCGGTTGCCAAAAATCCGGCTTCCAAGCCCGCGATCAAGCCAGTTTTGACTAATGAGGATTTTCCGCAACCCGACGTACCGACAACTGCGAGAAAATGCTTGCTGCCTAAGCGGTCGATGAGATCGTCGGTATGCTGCTCGCGCCCGAAGAACAGCTCGGTTTCGTCACGTTCAAAGGGGCGTAGGCCGATGTAGGGTTTGTTGTTCATGCTTGGGCTGGTTATTTTCGATATCTGCCATTAGAAACAATTAGACCAATGCGGACATAAACTGTTGTAGATAACCTTGGATTTGTTCTGGTGGACAACTGTATATCTTTAGATTGCTCAACTGAATATCCAAATCGGGCTTGTCTTGCCCTTTATGTACGGCTATCACTTTTAAGGGTTCTGTACGTTTACGTAGTAAGCGGCGGCAGGTAACAAGCTGTTCCCGCGCCCACATTAATGTGGTTTGTTCATACAAAAGCAAAATTGCATCGCAACTTAACATATTGTTTTCAATATCCTGGCGTATTTCAGTGGGTGAAACTTGGTTATTGCGTTTGATAGGCCAGACGCAATCTATGCCATTTTTATCTAATATCGAAGCTATTTCGTCACTTAGCCCTATATCTTCCGGCGCACTGTGCAGAAATACGAAGGCATTTATGGTTTGTCCACTTTCGGGTTGTTGAGATCTACTTAGATGTTGTTGAACGCGCTCTTGCTCTAAACGTTGCAAATGTGCTTGTTTTTCTTGTAATTCCTTTAAACGATTCACAATAGTCGTTGCTAATTTATCCGCTGTAGAAAAGTAAGCATCGCCTGTTATAGGCATCATGCCTTCCGATTCAGTAGAGTCCCAAAATTTATAACTGGGTAATCCTTTTAAATTATCTGGACGTTTACAAGCTTCATATTCAACCCATATCGTCTTTTCTTTGGTTAATCCGGTTGATTGCTCAAGTTGAGTTTGAAATTGACGGTAATAGGTGGACGAGGCGATGATTATTATTGTTGCTGCTCTTTCGATGTCGTTAATATCAGCCGCCAACGTTACTTTAAAGCCATCGGCGGTACTAAGTTCTAGTTTTAGGTGCTTTTGGAGGTAATCGCATAGCGCTTCAGTCCATTTTTTATCTTCTGCGGCGTAGCTTATCAACACATCGTGATTGAAATTTTGGACAAAGGTTTTAACGTTGGGCGCTGTTATTCCTGTAGTTACTGGCGGCTGTTGGTCGGCAAGCAATTCCAGTTGTTGCTGGATTTGTTTGGCTAGTTGATGGATACGTTTTCTAAATTCTGCTGCATCATGTACAGGGGAAAGCCGCATTTCTGTGGAATTTTCCGAATCGCTATCCCAAAAATGCAAACGTCTGTGGTCTTGTAAGGGGTCGGGATACGATTTTCCCTTGTCTAAGGGCAGACATTCGGCGACAAATAAGCGTTCTAAATTGGGTTTGGTTGCCGTAAATGCGTTTAATTCTTTTATTGTCCATGGCCGACTCGCATAACTGGGTGATGCAATGGCAAGAAATACTGCGGAATTACTTGCTGCTGCTAAAAATTTATCCAATTGCTGGTTGAAGGGGCTGACAGTATCGAAAAAAATGGTCAAATCATCACTGCCGCCCAAGCGTAGCTTAAGTTCAGCATGCAATTGTTTTTTAAATTGTAAAACCCAATATTTATCGGCAGCATCGGCTGAATTATCAGCGTGGGCATAGCTGATGAACAAATCATGTTCATAATTTTTGACATATGCCATAAGATTTTCTCTATTGATGAAAATTAGCCAGTCTTTAAAAAGGATTTTAGCACCCAAATGCAAATCCGATTACAAAAATTGTTAGCTTTTGCACTTTAAATTACAAGCATAGGTTAATGTTTTTCTTTGCAATATTCGGCTATAACTGACTTTGGCAACTATCTTTGTATTGATGAGAATACAAATTGTTTTGGCTGGTGTTTAATCGTATATTAGTGGGTTGTTTACACAACTTGCCTTAACGAATGGATACGATCAGCATCCGTGGTGCCAGAACCCATAACCTGAAGAATATTGACCTGGATTTGCCCAGGGATAAGCTTATCGTTATTACCGGACTGTCCGGTTCAGGGAAATCATCCTTGGCTTTCGATACCATTTACGCCGAGGGACAGCGGCGTTACGTGGAATCCCTTTCCGCTTACGCAAGGCAATTTTTGTCGATGATGGAAAAGCCGGATGTCGATCATATTGAAGGCTTGTCCCCGGCCATTTCCATCGAGCAAAAATCGACTTCCCACAACCCGCGCTCAACCGTCGGCACCATCACCGAAATTTACGACTATTTGCGCTTGTTGTACGCCCGCGCCGGTACGCCACGCTGCCCTGAACATCAAACCTCTCTGGAGGCACAAACCATCAGCCAGATGGTCGATTTGGTCTTGGCACAGCCGCAGGATCAACGCTGGATGTTGCTGGCTCCTGTGGTCAATGACCGTAAAGGCGAGCATCTTCAGTTATTGGACGATTTACGGGCGCAAGGCTTTATCAGGGCACGGATTGATGGTGTGGTGTACG
>NZ_JBKKBJ010000140.1:0-16816 GCF_046714055.1 Methyloglobulus sp.
ATGGTTCATCGGTTTTGCACTTCGGAGTTGAATCCATCCGCCTTGCCATAAATATTCCCTTATTTCTGCTTTTGGCTTATTACGATAAAATCAGTAACACACCAGATATGATTGTTTTTGTTGATTTTTGGGGACGAATAACTGTCTACTGGTTGTGGTTCATGTGCTATGAAGCCTATCGCAAGTATCTTGGCCCTGAATGAAAAACAAAACCTTGGCACTTTTAATTTTGTAGTGCTCCTTAGTAACCAGATTTTTTGGAGTCCAAATTATAGATATATTGAAGCTATTGAACGGAGTTTAAGGACAAGCAACCGCCGCGCCAAGAGCAGCTAAGGCGCGGCAAGCATCAACCAATACCAAAGATCGGTTGCTTTCCGCTTGATTGGCGGCATTCGGCTGGCCTGTTTGTTTCAGTACGGACTTGACTGCGGTGGGTTCAAGTCCTGGATGATGTTGTAACAGCAGGGCGACGACACCGCTGACATGGGCCGCCGCCAGCGAACTGCCGGACAGGAAGTCGTAGCTATCGTGTGGTGCGGTAGTCAGAATCTCAAGGCCCGGCGCGGCTACGGCCTCTTGTTTTGTCAGCCAATGCGGATGGGCGGTATCGCCTTTGTGGCTTGCGGAAATGACCGGGATGACAAAATCCAAAGATGCCGGGAAACCGGGTTCGGAACCGTTTTCCAAAGCTGCGGCAACCAGCACGATATGATGCTGATCGGCGGTGACTAACAGCTTGTTGAGCAGGGCATCGTCAGGTCCGCCAAGACTGAGATTGATAATTCGGTTGCCCGTTGTGATGGCCGCATCGAGTGCTTTGGCCAGCGTCCAACTGCTGCATAAAGCCTTGTCGTTGCCTTGATCGGCGTACCAGCAGGCTTTGTAGATGTCAAGCCTGGCATCGGGGGCGATACCATCGATGCCAATGCCGTCGTCGGCGCGGGCGGCAATGACCCCGGCGACGGCGGTGCCGTGCCTGTCTTCTGCAAAAGAGATGTCGCCGCCTTCGACAAAATTATGGATGGCAGCCACGCGGCCTTTCAGGTCGGGATGTTCCTTGTCGGCTCCGGTATCAATCACGGCGACGGTCACGCCCTTGCCGGTCACCGTGGAGCGCACTAAATCGGCGCGGATCATTTTGGGCCCATAAGATAAGGCCCTATATGACTTGCTGCCGGTTGTCTGCAATCCGGCAAAAACCTGGTTGGATTGCACTAATTCTATACGGTTGTCGGCACCTAGGCGTCGCATAATTTCGTCCACGTCTACCGTTTCTGAGACCCGGTAAACCAAGCAGTTGACCCGTATGGAACTCAGCGGAAACTCGCCTACGGCTTGTATATCAAACTTGTCGAGAATTTCCCGGTTTATGGCTTCCCATTGGCTGCGTATATCCTCGGAGAGCGTGACGATGATCTGGCGGGACTGAAATTGCTTGGGGATGCCGACCACTTCGTTTAATAGTGACGGCAGATTGCTGCAGCCGGAGACTGACAGCAGCCAGGCTAATGCTCCCAGGCAAAATCTGCAATGGCGAATCTGCTTCATTGCCGATCCGCTCCGGCAATGGCTTCCACCAGTTTGACTTTAGAGTTGCCGCGCAACGCAGTTATGGTTTGTTGCAATTCATGCGCTCCGCCCGCTGTCAGTTGCACCGTGTAAACACCCAGTATTGACGGGCCTTGTACCAGTTGTCCGTGCTGTGTTTGCAGTAGTGCGCGGATTTCCCGTTCGGTGATGTCTTCAGCAAATACGATGGACAGACGCGGAAGGGTTGCCGTAGCAGGCGGACGTTCATTGGAGAGCGTCTGAAACAGTTGTGCTTCCGGCTGCTGCGGGGGCTGCGCCACCACCAGCAAGACTAAAGCCACTAAGACCACTGTTTCCAAGGCCATGAACCAGTATGCCGGGCTTGGGGTTGCTTTCAGCCAAGCTGATAAGTTAGCAAACAAGCCCGGCATCCTGACGGGCGATGCTCTTGTGTGGGTTGTGCTTTCCAGAACATCAATGTCTTGCAAAATACGCGAGAACTGGGTAGGCGAAGGCCGCCAGGCCAATACATCGCTGTTGCCTTTGAATACGTCATCGAGTTGCCGACATTGTGCGAGTTGTCGCCGGCATTCGGAGCAAGAGGGAAGGTGCTGAGCCACACGCGCTTGCTCGGCAGGGTTCAATGTGCCTTTTGCATACCACGGCAACAATTCGACTACGAAATCGTGTCCGGCATTATTGGGTTTGTTCATCAGCCGATCTCCTCAAAACCGTTAACGGAATAGCCGCGCTTTGCAAGCAGTCCGGCCAGTTTTTTGCGGGCATGAAACATGCGTGTCTTAACCGTATTGACAGGACAGCCGGTAATGGCGGCGATATCCTGGTAAGAGTTATGTTCGGTAAACGCCAGTTCCAGTACGGCTCGGTGCTCGGGTGACAGTTGCTCCAATGCCCACACCAGGATGTCGCCCAGTTCCCAGCCCAATACGGTACGCTCGGGATTGTTTGGATCGACTTGTCCTGAAACTGCGGCTACTTCATCCCAGTCGTTTTCGCCAAGTCCCGATTCCTCGGGTTCCAAAGCTTGCTCAAGCCTATGCCGCCGTTGCCGTTCCAGCAGTTTAAGCGCCTTGTTGTGGGCAATGCCAAACAACCAGGTTGACAGCTTGCCTTGGGCAGGGTCGAAGCCCTCGGCGCTTTGCCAGGCGGTCAGCATGGCTTCGTTGACGGCTTCATCGACCAGTTCCGGTTTTTTTAGCATTTTCATCAAAAAATTTCCGATACGTGGAGTATAGTCGTAGTACAAGCGTTCAAATGCCTTACGATCCTTGTCAGCGATACGGCGCATCAGCAACGCTT
The DNA here is from genome assembly GCF_046714055.1 of Methyloglobulus sp. Taxonomy (GTDB): domain Bacteria; phylum Pseudomonadota; class Gammaproteobacteria; order Methylococcales; family Methylomonadaceae; genus Methyloglobulus. The sequence goes on from NZ_JBKKBJ010000140.1 coordinate 2,854, forward strand.
CATTGTCTTCGCCGCCGGTAGCCGCACCATTAAAATCTTTCGTTTGTCCGGTAATACGAATCATCGCCGCTCCCAGCACGGAAAAATCAAGTCCGTTTATTCTACCTAAAACAAAACGATAAATCTTTGTGCGTTATTTCCCGGTATCCGGCAAAAAGTTTATGGAGTGAGGAAATAATTTGCATGAACTGCGATAAGCAGCCCTGTTATAATCCGCGCGAAGCTATAGTTGCCCAGAAAAATTTTGTCCTCTTTGGCCAAAGGTAGTCGCCGTAGATACTCTGTAAAAAGACAAAAATTTATCTGTATAGAGTATAAGTTGCCGATGTTTGCCGGAAAAGCAGGCGGCACAGATCCATCTGTACCGCCCAGTAGATTAAGAAATTCAATACCCTACATTAAAACTGCGGTTCCCCATAAATAAAATCGTCCATGGTAACGAGATCCTGCCGAGAATTATCGCTGTTTAAAGGGTGGAGAGCTGCATTGCCGTTAGTAATGCGCACCTTGGCAACCTGCTCACCGGCTTTGAAATATACGCCCAGAAACGATAAGCCACCAGAAGGCGAAGTGGGTACGACACCTCTATAGAGGACTACACCGGTTTTACTGATGTATTCGATGGTCGTCAGCCCCTTCTTGTCAACATCTGTAAAAACGGAACCAAAACCGCTGACATAAGCTCTTTTCAACGCATCGCCCGGTACGAAAAAACGGACTTCCAAAAAGTTATTGTCTAGCGCGGTAAACAGCCGCTGGGCACTAAAAGTTTGAAAAATATCTGAATAACCTGCTTTGATATTGTCAAACCTGACCGGCGCGACGCCTAGATTTCCGCTCACCTGAGTACCTCTGCCGATACCGAAAAATTTCGCACCTCTTGGCGAGTTTTTGTTGAAAAAATCAAAAGGCAGCTTGTTGGGGGCAGAGACGCTGTCCGGTACGCCGTCCCAGTTAATCTCCCTGCGACCGTTGATCTGTGATCCCGGTGTTGCGCCGTTGACAGGCTCGCCCAGTGCGGCACGAAACTGGTCAACAGCCGTTTGAATATCGGCGGGAGTTGCTCCGTGGGCTTTATAGACGACGGGATCGGCGGTGCTGGCAGTACTGATTAGCACCAAGCCGAAAGATAAGCTTATAAAAATTTGTTTGACTGACATGATAGTACCTCGTAAAAGAATGTGTAATGTCCGGCGAAATTACCGGGATTTGATAAGCAACGGTTTTTACTTGCCCTCGTATGGTTATTTCCCGGATACGCATGAAAGGTTCAAATAATTTTTAACTTTATTTTGGGTACATTATTTGCGTTATGAATAAAAACACTTACAGGATTTCGAGGATGTTTGATAGATGCACTGCACCTGGAAAAATGGTGATGTTACTCATGGAATCATCCCAAGCCAAAATGCTTCCGCTTGAACCGTAAAGAAAAACGAATAATGCAGGGAGAAATTGATCGATACAATTCGCGCAGTTTGGCCGAACTGGAGGCGGTTCAATCTGTATAGGGGGGATTTCTTGGATGAGCCGAGGATTGGTTCCGAGCTTGAGAATTCCCCCAAAATAGACACCCTGGGGGTAATTCGCACAACTTGGCTTGAAAACTCACTTATGAGAGCTTTATCCTAATTATGGAAATATATTTACTTGAGGAATCTTTGAACATGTTGATTTCGTTCAAAGTTCAACAAGCTCATGGATAACTCAATCAACAAGTTACCGTTCGTCATGATCTGGCCGAAAAACTTAATCAGATATTTCTTAACAGTAAAAAGCTGATATTCCCCTGCAACCAGATTTTTTGGGTATCTCAATTAAACTTTTCGGCACTGTAATAACATCCCGTACGGCGTGTAAATGGTAGGGAGATTCGCGCTCCAAAACGAAGCCTCAGCAACAAAACTTCTTTCGGAGTTTTTCAGAAAATCTATTATATCTAGCGATATTGATCATACAGGGTGCGTTATGTTGTCATGGCGGTTTGCTATCGCGAAACCGCCCTACACTCTAAAACCTTCAGGCAGTGATCGTAGAATAGGGATGTCGCGCCATTGAGCCGGATGCTTTGATTGATGGCAATATCATCTCTTGCTGCGTTGATTTAATCAGCGTTTCCCCTAACTAGGCGAAAACCTAAATCATGCGTACGGGTCACCGGCAAAGCGCTAAAACGAACGGCTGAACGCAGGTTGGTGGCTTTGCCAATAAAACTGCCGCCACGATAGACGCGATATTTCCCAGTTTCCGGCCCTAAAGGATTGTTTGCCGGGCTGTCACTGTAATAGCTTGGGCTATACCAGTCTTGCACCCATTCCCAGACATTGCCGTGCATGTCATATAAGCCCCAGTCGTTGGGTTGTTTCTGGGCCACTTCATGAGTACTGCCCTTGTAGCCCAGATTGCCAAACCAGGCATACCCTGCCAGGGAGCTTGGGTTATCGCCATAACAATAATCGGAATCGCTGCCCGCTCTTGCCGTATACTCCCATTCGGCTTCGGTTGGCAGCCGGAAGTGGTTGCCGCCGTCTTTGGCATTCAGCCGCTGGATAAATTCCTGGATGTCATTCCAGCTTACCCTGTCCACCGGTTTGTCTGCGACTTTGGTCTTGCTGGGGTTATTGCCCATGACATCTTCCCATTGTTTTTGTGTCACCTCGGTTTCGCCCATGTAGAAAGGTTTTTCTATGCACACACGATGGCTGGGTGTTTCGCCAATAGTCCTGTCGGTTGGAGTTTCATCATTGCCCATCTGAAAACAGCCGGATTCAATGAATATAAACTTCATTCCGTTAAAAGTTTTACTGTCTATTGCATCTGCGGATTGCATGTAAAAAATGGTCAAGAAAAGCGTAATAAAGATCAGGTTTAAGGTTTTTATTTGGTTATGTTGGGTTCTCATCAGGTTTCTCCTTATCGATCTATGTAGAAGTGGTGTTGTATGTCAATGCGAAATTTGCGGCGACACATTTAAGATTTGACTATTTTTGGAGACGCTTAATTCTCTACCTTTTTTTATAAGACTGTCCACTTTTTGTATAATTGAGCGTATTGTAATATGCAAAGCTTAACCTCCTACTCATATCCGCCTTTCAAAGAGTTGACGGTTTGTGAGAAAATTGTTTTTGTCAATCCGTTAGACATTAACCACCGATCAACTTTTCAAGGAAACAGCGACAGGCTAGCTGGGTCAAGTCCACGACACTGACGAATAGCTTTCACGCTCACATGAACCCACCTAAGCCTTTTAAAATTTTTTTTAGCGCAGGCGAATCGTCCGGCGACCAACATGCCGCCAACATGTTTTTGGAGCTAAAAAAACGTCAATCTGACATCAAGGGCATCGGCATGGGCGGCGCAAAAATGGAGTTGGCGGGAATCGACATCCGTTACGATTCATCCGCTATCGCGGTGATCGGTGTGGTTGAGGTCATCAAACATTATGGCGAAATCCTCCGTGCATTAAAATCCATGCAGCGGCTGTTGCTGGCAGAACGGCCTGATTTGCTGGTCTGCGTCGATTATAAAGAGTTCAACTTCAAATTGGCTCGTTTTGCCAAGCAGAACGGCATCAAGGTGTTGTTTTATGTCAGCCCGCAGGTTTGGGCGTGGCGTCCGGGCCGGGCAAAGGAATATGGCGCAGTCATCGACATGATGGCGGTGATCTTTCCTTTTGAAGTCGCCTATTACGAAGCTGAACGAGTGCCGGTCCGTTATGTGGGGCATCCTTCTGTGGATAAAGTCTATCCTCAACGCAGTAAAGAGGATGATTTACAGATTTTTGGGTTTGAAAACACAAAACCCGTCGTTGGGATTTTACCCGGTAGTCGCAGGAATGAAATAGAACGCATGTTGCCCGTGATGTTAGACGCTGCCCATCAACTCCAAAACAAGTTTCCTGGTATCCATTTCTTATTGCCGCAAGCCGATTCAATCCCCGATACGCTGTTAGCCGACCATTTAAGGGCTGCACGGTTAATGATTACGGTCATCAAACATAAGCCCTACGATGCCATACAATGCTGCGACGCCATCATGACCACATCAGGCACTGCAAGCCTGGAGATTGCGCTATTAGGCGTTCCTATGGTCATTGCCTACAAATTATCCCCCCTGACGTATTGGCTGGGGAGGTGGCTGGTAAAGACACCTTATATTGGGTTGCCCAATATTATGCTGGGCAAACTTGCCGTTAAGGAGCTGATCCAGCATGAGGCCAGCGCTGAAAATATGGCAGCAGAAATAAGCAAGATACTGAAAGATAAGCCTTACGCAGAACAAATCCGTCAAGACCTGCTCCAGGTAAAACAACAACTCGGTGAAGGCGGCGGTTCAAAAAATATGGCTTTGCTGGCTTTGGAGATGCTAAATGCGTAAAAGTAAGTTGCAAGCAAATCTAACAATGAAAGGCTTCAACGTTTGACATAAGGGGCACACTTTAGCGCGTCCCGCTTGATGGATGGGTTAGGCAGTAAATAGCTCATGAGCCAGAACCTTCAATGAAGCGAGCTACTTCATTACCACATACGGCACAACTACCATTAAGCACAAGGTCTCCGTTTTTAACGGTGCCTTTGAAGTCGGTGATTTTTACAACACCACAGCAGTGAGAACAAAACACGTTGGCGAGTAATTGGGGTTTTATTTCAGTGGGGATTGTTGCCCAAAATTCCGCAGCTTTTGGTGTGAATTGAGGTAATTTAGATATTGTCATTTGTACGATTAACCTTACTGCCTAACGCTTGCGATAACTCGCCGGAATATGCCCGGCGGAGAGAACGTTGTTTCCGTGGACGCTATTTAGCCGGGCATATTCCGGCGGGTTCATCGCTTCGTTATGACGCAGACTATGCTGCTCGGCATGCAATACTACGAATGCCATGGTACGCTTCCGATGAAACAGCCGGTTGTGTCTAACATGATTCCCTGTTTGAAGCTTCCCAGAGTGCGTGTTCCCACACCCACGAGACGCACGGAGCCGGAAATACCGTACGGAGTCTTGAAGTTGAGAAGTTCATACGATTGCTTTCGATTATCACGGATGAATACCTCAGTACTTGGAAAAGCATCGCCAATGGCCTTGCCAGCAACAAAAAGATTTCCGTCTTTATAGATGCGCTGTGAAGGATATGTCCGTATCGATATTCGGTGATACCCATTCCACCACGGGGTATGGACCGCTCCCGTGCATGTGTGCCTTCAACAGAACTCTGCCTTTGTCTCCTTGGAAGCTTTCTAGGCGAACGCCAACCTTGGCAATGTAGGGCGCATCGGAAACATTCCGGCGGGTTCCGGTGCTATTTCCACTTAGTGGTGTCGTGATCTTACCATTATAGTAAGTCGAAAACCACGAACATCCCAGTACGATAGGTAGCGGACGGAGATGTGGAAAAGGTTCGATTGTCACCCATGAATCCCAAGTAGGTGGGGAACGGAATAAATGTTCGGACGACCAACTGGAATTCGTGCGGCCTAACGGGCTGAGGCGGTTCTCGGTATGCCATATTGTAGTCCTCCGTGAAATTCACACTTTCGGTAGGATGGGATCTCAATCTTGAAATACAGCGTCATAACAAGTGATTATCCAAGTCTGGCTATCTTATACTCTTTTCAATCTTAATTGACAATAATAGCTTTCAAGACTAAGTTTTCTAAACGGGATAACATGCAAATAGACATAAAAAACAGTTTCTGGATAACATCGGTGATTGCCCTACCATCAATAATACTAGAACGCTTTGATCAAGTACTGAGAGATAAGGCGCTTCCTAATAACGCCCGATTCATTTACACCCAATGGCTGCGCTATTATTGGGATTTTTGCCAGAAGTATCAGCACAATCCACTTTATGCCAATAGTTTGCCGTTGTTTTTAAAAAAATTACAGGATAAACAGCAATCGGAACAACAGCAACAAGAAGCGCATCAAGCCGTTTCCTTGTTCCATGCCATGCAGGCTGCTAACCACAATCCCGCCAATCCGGAGAAAATTATCGGTGTTGTTTCGGCCAATAAGGATCGAATCATGACCACATCAAACCAGCCTTTGCCCCAACAAACCGGGCACGGCAACCCGCTAACCGCTATCAACCCGACGTCCGGTGATGATGTTGCTAAATATGTAGAAGATCTTACTGACTCAACTCATGCTGCTCCAGAAAAAACCGGAGCCAGTTGGGTTTTTGTGTTCGACCGGTTGCTGAGTGAAATCAAAATCCGGCATTATTCGCCAAAGACGCTAAAAGCTTATCGAGGGTGGACGCGTCAGTTTCAAGGCTTTACCAAAAGTAAAGATTACAGCTTGTTATCGCAACAGGATGTGGTCGATTTTTTAAGTTTTCTGGCGGTTAAGCAACAGGTCTCTGCATCCACCCAGAATCAGGCGTTCAATGCTTTGTTGTTTTTGTTCAAACAGGTGCTTAAAAAGGAGTTTGGTGAGATCAAAGGCGTAGCAAGAGCGAAACGTAGGCCTTACATACCAGTGGTGTTGTCGCGTGAAGAGATCGATTTGATTTTTGATCATTTAGGCGACCCGGTGAACTTGGTTGCCAAGGTTTTATACGGTTGCGTCTTGCGGCTTTTTGAATGCTTGAATCTTCGGGTGCATAACTTCACTACGATGCGGGGATTTTGACGATCCACGACGGCAAAGGTAAAAAAGACCGGACGGTACCAATACCGCAAACTATTGTTCCCGCCTTAAAACAGCAATTGCAGAAAGTAATCGCTGTACATGAGGCCGACCTGAAAGCTAAATTTGCCGGTACTTTTTTGCCGGATCAATTGGATCGTAAATATAAGAACGCTGCTAAAGAGTTTATCTGGCAATGGTTATTTCCGGCCCTATCGCTAACTTTGTTGCCCGAAGCGCAGGAATACAGGCGTTATCATATTCATGAATCAGTCGTGCAAAAAGCGATCAAAAAAGCAGTGAATGACGCCAAAATAACTAAACGGGCTTCGGCACATACCTTCAGGCATTCCTTTGCCAGTCATTTATTGCAGGCGAACTACGATATTCGCACGATTCAGGAATTGTTGGGCCACAGTGATTTAAGGACGACGATGATTTATACCCATACCGTGCAAAGCATCACGATAAAGCAGGCCAAGAGTCCGCTTGATTTTGATTCAGAGTGAAACGAGCTGATCGTCTGCAATGGCCGTACACAGCTATTCAAAACTTTTGAACTTTCAGGCTTGCATCGCTCACCCGTGATTCTGCTTGCCATCGCCGCCCAATGTTTTGTACAGCGCAACCAGATTGCTCAAAGGATTAGCTTCTCTAGTGTTACTCTCGGATTGATATAACGTCTGTTGGGTTTCAAGACGGCATTGTTAATTCAAGGCCGTAAGACGGATTAAATGTAGGGCGGATTAGCCGCGCAAACATACGGCCTACCCGCTTTGTTTGCCCTCTGGGCGCGTCTAATCCGCCCAACACTGACCCACTATCACAAGTTAAGTTATAATAAATGCTAATTTATTCTCGAAACTACTTATGCTGACCTATCCGCAAATTGACCCTGTACTGATTGCCATCGGCCCTTTAAAAATCCACTGGTACGGCTTGATGTATCTGGTTGGTTTTGCGGGGGTGTGGGTGTTGGGGCAAAAACGGGCTGCACAACCGTGGTCGCCGATCAAGCCGGAAGCGATAGAAGACTTGGTGACCTATGGCGCTATGGGCGTTATTTTGGGCGGCAGGATTGGTTACATCCTGTTTTATAATTTTAATGAATTCCTCAGCAATCCCCTTATCCTGTTCAAGATATGGCAGGGCGGCATGTCCTTTCACGGCGGCATGTTAGGTGTTTTTATTGCCATGTGGATATTCGGCAAAAAACAGGGTTGCACCATGCTGCAACTGACCGACATTATCGCGCCGCTGGCACCTATCGGCTTAGGCGCTGGCCGTATCGGCAATTTTGTCAATTCTGAACTTTGGGGACGGCCTACCGATGTGCCGTGGGCGATGGTGTTCCCTAACGGCGGCCCGCTTGCCCGCCATCCTTCACAGCTCTACGAGGCTTTTTTGGAAGGCGCGGTGTTGTTTGTAATCCTTTGGGTGTACACCAGCAAGCCCAGGCCGACGATGGGCGCAACCGGTTTGGCGTTGTTCATCTACGGCTGCTTCCGGTTTTTTGTCGAATTCTTCCGAATGCCCGACGCGCACCTCGGCTATCTCGCATTGGATTGGGTAACCATGGGGCAGATACTGTCAACGCCGATGATCATCATCGGGTCTGCATTATTTTATTTTGCCTATAATAAAAGTATTCCGAACAAATAAACCGATAAGGGATACTTTATGCTACCAAAAGACTGGCTCAAGCAATTTCTTGCATCCAGGCACATTGCCTCACCGGATGGAAGGCCGCTCTACCGTTATCGCCTGGGCGACAGCGAATTTGAAGCTTTAAAATCCGCTTTAAAAACCAGCGCGTTATTCGGAGTTGCCAACATTACGGAAGTAACTGGCTGGAATGACGCTTTTGTCATTTATGCGGCAGAATGGTGGCGGCGGGACTATGACGGCAGTTCGTGGTCCTGGGGAAAGGTGTTTTCTTCGTTCGGAGCCGATGCCAAAGCATTAACACCAACGCGCCGTAATCTGCTTGTTGAATCAGGTTTGCGTTATTGGCGACGCGAGGTGCGGATTATTAACGGCAGTTCCCGTTATCTGGGTTCAATAGCCATTGAAGGGGGATTGCCGCTTAACCAACTCAATAAGTCCAGCGGCTGGTTGGGTAAAGTATTCAAGCAGGTGATTCCCAAATACACGCGTTTGCAAAATACCGGGATACACGCCGACACACTTATCGGTGAATGCGACTACATTCCCAAAACCTATCAAAATCCCGAAATCCGTGCGATTTTAGGCGACATGGTACAGGCTGTAGTCGAGCTTAAACAACAATACCGCTTGCATGAACGCAGCAAACCCGTCAGTTATTTAGACCAACAGGCACCCTCATGGCGTGAGCGGTTCCCCTTACCGATAGAAACAGAAGTCGGGCAAAAACTGCTTTCCGATATGATTATCACGGCGGCAAAAGCCGATGACGCAGCGATGAATCTGCCATTTCTGGGCATCCGGTGTGTGCGTGATGACGGTTCCTTACAATTACAGCTTGAGTTTGCAGGTTTTATTGCTCTGGAAAAACTCAATCTGCCTGAGACGATACCTTCAAGGCTGGACGTTGAATTAGTCAGCAGTGAAGGGGTAATACGTTCGTTAGGTGTGGCGCTGAAAACTACTTATCAACAAAAATCGTCTTTAAAAATGCCGCGCCCCCCTGGAGCCATTAAAGGCGATCAAGCGGCACACGGTTATGCGATTCGCTTTAAGCATTTATCGACGCTTATTTGTGAAATACCGTTAACTGGCGGTGAAGAGCTGGAAAACGAAGTACCCTGGATATTTGCACAACAAAATGACGACTGGGTATTGGAAGGCATTGCCAGTGTCAGTACCCGCGCAAAACAGGTCAGAATTCTTTATCCGGCGTATCTGGTTTATCTTGAAAATAATGACATTCGGGAAATGGCGCCGGTTGCCAATAAAAAACAGCTCGAAGCGAGCGGTATTATTCAATTAACAGATCATGAAAACAGTTCTTTCATCATCAAAACCGCACAGGAACATTCGGCAAATTGTTATTCTTTACAAGGTCGAACGCTTGAATTTGCCAGTACACCTAAAGAAGCCTATCGAGGTTTACCGTTTCTGACTTGTGTCAACAATGAAACCGAAAAAAGGACAAAAATCCCTGCTACAAAGTTAGTCGCCAGAGCCGTTAACGCAAAAGGCGATTGGCAGCCTCTTACGCAAGTGCAACAAGGCATTTATAAAATTCGCCTGCACGATCCTCAGGGCAACATCCAGTTCCGTAAAAAATGTGCGTTATTGCCTGAACAGTTTGCCGTTCGCTTTAAACCTTCGGTGGATTCGTTGGATGGCACGATTTATCTGGATAATACCGGGCATGCGAAAGTTTCATGCGAGCCGTCGGTAAAACATAGCATTACAGCTGAGGCTGGCGGAGGCGGACATCGAGTTGAGTTAGTTGCCGATAATGCGCCGCCCAGTCATGTCCGGTTAACGCTATGCTGGCCGGGTATGACAGATATGCTGACGTTGACCGTTCCTTTTCCGGCAAGAGGCGGTCAGATTATCGATGCAAACGGTTATAAACAGTCATCCAAACAGCCGTTATTTCAGGATCAGCTACATGGATTTCGCCTGCGGCTATTTAATGAACAGCCTGATCGCAACCGCCATTTGCAAATCGATTTTAATCTTAAAGATGACACCTTGGATAACACACGGGATTTGTATTTTCGTCATGAGGTTGAGAAAAAGGGCGCGGTCATAGAACTGGCGATTATTGATTATCAGGACTGGATTAAAACCTTGCTGGCTATCAGCACAAACCTGGATAGTTATGTGTCATTAGCCGTGTATGAAAACGGTTCTGAACTATTGAGGACAGAAATTTTTCGCTATCAATTTTCTTTGGAAAGAAATCTGTCGTTAGGTTGCGTGGCATTAAACATTAACGATCATGCCTGTTTGCCTTATGACACCCTTGCACAAATTCAACTCATGGCTATGCGACTCTCCCAACCTGAGCAAGAACATGACAAACTGGATGCACAATCTTCAGGGCAAACAGTAACCAGTTGCTGGTTTTTTTATCCTGAAAAAAGAGTCGCAAGTCCGTGGTTGATTTATCCTTCAGCAAAATCTTCGGTATCTTTGCGGCCTATTTTATGGTTCGTCGGCTATGAACTGGGGGCTGAATCGTTAGCTGAGAGTGATATTTCAACGCTGCATAGCGCAGTTTCGTTAAGTCCAACACAACTCAAAAACCAAGCCATCAAAACAATTTTAGAACGGATGTGTACGGATTTTGATCATAGCGGATGGGCTTATTTAAAACATTTGTGGAAGCAATGCACTCATTTGCCTCTAGCCAGCTTTGATGTCTGGTCAATAGCCGTAACGGATACCAAACTGTTAGCTGCAATGGTACTGCAAATGGATGAAAGTTTTACCCGAAAGTTTAGCGAAGAATTGCCGATTTTTTGGGAATTAATACCACTAAATGATTGGCTAGCGGTTTTTAAAAATTACAGCGATTATTTAAAACAAGCGATGAGTGATGAAACCGATGTCTTCACTATTCTTGAAACCCGCATCAAACGTATCAGCCAGCTATGTAAGTCTATGGAGATTGTGTCACGAATACTCGAGCGTCGATTATTAAACATACCCCATCCTCATCTAGGTTTTGATCTGGTAAAGAACCAAATTTCTCAATATCTACAAGAACTAATCAGAAGACAATCCTATAACAACTGGCCACAGGATTTAAAAAAAGAACTTATTACACATTGGAGAGATATGGATAAATCTCAGCAACTAGGGATCAATCTTAAGGATATTTCTGAACATCAACATTCAGTGATTATTTTACCAATGCTCTTAGCGGCATTTTGTTCAAATTCAAACATAACTGAGACCTGGGCAGGCAATGCATCCGTTATTTTTAAATTGAACCGCTTGAAAGACTTTGATGAAGCTTGGCTTAACGACGTGTTCTTTTTTGCAGTGGCCTATTTTTCACAGCAACCGGCAGATTAAGGACTAAACCCAAATGTCCAGTTATTTTCAGCCCCTTATCGGGCAGTTATCGCAACGCTCAGCCGAAGCCACTTTAAGTATTCTAGGCATCAGCGATCCCGCGTTACGGCAATTTTTATCAGAGCAATTTAATCAACCGATAGGCGATAGCAACAATTTTCTGGCCGATCCGGTTTTTGAAGCCATTTTTGGCTGGGAAGAAGCGAATATCAGCATGGAGCGATTGGCCGGTTCTTTGCTGGAGCGGTCTTTGTTTGAGGCGATGAACAAGCCACCTGTTGATTTAAAAGACTACGCGTTTCGTAAAGACTGGCATCCTTATCAACACCAATACAAGGCCTGGCTAAAATTGTCTGAAAGCAAGCCGCAGTCCATTGTCATCACCAGCGGTACGGGATCAGGCAAAACCGAGTGTTTCATGGTGCCGGTACTCAATGACCTGGTAAGTCAGTACGAGCGGCAAAAACAACCGCTGGTTGGCGTACAAGCCCTGTTTATTTATCCTCTCAATGCCTTAATTAACAGTCAGCGTGACCGATTGCTTGCATGGACACACGCCTTCAGTAATGGCGTGCGGTTTTGCTTGTATAACGGCAATACGCCTAAAAAGGTTAAAAGTTTTAAGCAGGCGGAAACGCCGAATGAAATTTTATCCAGAACCTTGTTACGTAAAGAACCGCCGCCCCTGTTAGTGACGAACTCCACGATGCTGGAATACATGTTGGTCCGTCAAGTTGACGCGCCGATTCTGCAAAAATCACAAGGTAAATTACGCTGGATTGTTCTGGATGAAGCGCATACTTACATCGGTTCGCAAGCGGCGGAACTGTCGCTGTTATTACGGCGGGTATTGCACGGATTTGGTGTTAACGCCGAAGACGTGCGTTTTGTCGCCACCTCGGCGACCATTGGCGACAAGGATAATGCCTCATTACAACGTTATTTGGCTGATTTGGCGGGTATTTCGCAAGAGCAGGTAACCGTTATCGGTGGCAAGCGGGTTGTACCGCCGCTCAACAAAAGAAAAGGCGATTATAAGCAAAATACGCCCATAGAAACTTTGCTCGCCATTGAAGACGATAAGCTTGTATCGAAACAACGCTACAGAGCATTAGAAGACCATCCGGTCAGTCGCAAAATGCGTGAAGAACTGACCCGTGGCGCGCTCCCGAAAACCTTAACCCAGTTAAGTAACACATTGTTTAATGACCTTGCCGACATGAAAACCAGACACCAGAAAACGCTGGCATGGCTGGATTTATGTACAGGGACACTATTACCGGATAAGGATAACAAGCCTAAGCAGCCGTTTTTGCCAATACGCGGGCATTTATTCCATCAAGTGACCAATGGTTTATGGTGCTGTGTAGATGCCAACTGTAGCCGCAAAAAAGACACGCTCTTAGCGGACAACTGGGCATTTGGCTACGTTTATAGTCAACAACGCGAGCGTTGCGAATGCGGCGCGCCGGTGTATGAACTGGTTTTTTGTAATGACTGCAACAGCCCGCATTTACAAGCCTATGAAACGACACAAATGCAACTAATTCAAATTCCGCGCCAGGCAATTGATGAATTTAGCCTACACATTGAAGCAGATGGCGACGAGGATACCGAAGAGGATCAAGAATCCGACAATAAAACAGTAACGCCGAGTGAGTTAGTCAATCTGGCTGTAAAAGCCGATGCAGAGCTGACGCATTCTATTACCTTGTCACTCGATAATAAGCAACTCGGTGAAACGCATCAGGCCATTACGATTCACATCGTCAATGATAAGGAAACTTGTGGGCATTGTGGTTTTATCCCTGACCGTGGTACACGCGGTGTTTTTCGCCGTTGCCTGTTAGGTACGCCGTTTTATGTCAGCAATACCGTACCAACCCTACTGGAGTTTTGTCAGGATGGTAAAAATGCTTTGGAAAGCCCGGGGCGTGGGCGCAGACTGATTACCTTTACCGACAGTCGTCAGGGTACGGCGCGGATTGCCGTTAAAATCCAGCAGGATTCAGAGCGGAACCGCTTGCGGGGGCTGGTTTATGAAATGACTGCTAAACAATTGGGCAATGTAAATGATGCAGAACGCATCGAACTGGAGAAAAAACGCGATGAGTATTTTGACAAAGCGGAAAAATTTAAAAAAATGGGCTTGGCGGAAGCGGATGATTTTTTGAATTTCGCGGAGAAAACACAGCAACAAATCGATCACACAGCCGTAGTTCAACCCATAACTTGGCAGGAAGCGATTAATGCGCTTCAAGCCAATAGCGACATTTCAAAACCGATGCTGGATTATTACCGCGACCTGAATCC
>NZ_JBKKBJ010000141.1:0-4190 GCF_046714055.1 Methyloglobulus sp.
CAGTGGCCCACAGACACTTCATAAAGATCGACTTCCCTCGGCTTGGTTTTCTTCCGTGCCGACTCCAATACCTCCCTGACCTGCCCAAACTGTTCCCGGCTTATGTCGCTTGGATAGCCCATTCTACGTACCTATCAAAAACTTATAGGATACTCTTAATATTAAATCTTGAACAGGTTCTCAGGGTTGTTTACAGATGGGTTGGTTAAAATAAGCGTAAAGTATTTCATAATTCTAATTTGCATTAGAAATAGAATTAATTATCCACGGCCAGCACGTAATGCTAGCGACGCGCTCAGTATTCTGTCCCATGGCTCGCAGCGCATCAACTAAATGATTTTCGAGAGCATCAATACTATCGAAGACGCGATTGTGGAAGTGCTTTTCCCGAAGCTCATCCCAGAGATGCTCCACTGGATTTGGCTCAGGTGAATAGGGCGGCAGAAAATGCAGCTTCAGGTTTCCTGGTAGGGTAAGGGCGTTGCTTTTGTGCCACCCAGCCCCATCGAGCACCATGAGGATATTGTCGTTCGGATAACGCTGTGCCACCCCATCCAGAAAGACTTGCATGCACTCGGCATTAACATGGGGCAGCATGAGGCTATCGAAACGCCCGTCCATCGGGCTGACTGCGCCATAGGCATAGCTATACTGCTGCGTGGCCATCGCCTTGACCCTTGGCCGAAAAGGGCGGCGGCACCAACAATAGCGCGTATCGCTGATGCGCCCGAAGCGGGCTTCATCCTGAAACATCAAGCGCAATGGGCGCCCGGTCCCCCAATGGGCTAGCGTTTCTGCCAGCGTGCCGGGGAGTTTTTTTTCCAGTCTTCGCGCGTGCCGACATCGCCCTGGGGATGTTCAGTGTCGGGGGCTAATTTGCGCCAACCGTGACGCGCCAACATGCGATAGATCGTTGATAGCGCCACGGCTTTGCCGAATTTTTCAACGAATTTCTGCTGCAACGGCGGCACCACCACCACGCCGCCTTGCATCGCTCGCTCCAGTATTCCGTCGAGCATGGCACCTTCTTCTTCCAGGGGCAGGCGTGCCCGGTTGCGCAATTGCTTTTTGCTGACGGGAGGTTCCATCCCCTGACGGGCAATCTTGGAATAGCGCGTACGCATAGTGCAGGCCACGCCAACCGAGCGGCCTGTCGCAACGGCTGTCTGCGCTATGCTTAAGCCCAATTCCAAGGGCAGCAACACCGCCTGCGCCGCACGCAACCCGTCAGCCGTCTTGGCCTTGCGAATTGCCGCACGCGCCATTTCCAATTGGTCTTTTCCACCAGCCGTTCTTGCCATGATTTCCCCCATCGTTTATCATGGCTGTATTATTACTGTTTTTATTGCAAATTGGAATTATTGCTGGGCTTGGTGGTATTGCTTTTGGTGATCTGGCTGATGGTTGATAATCCCGGTTTAAAAGGACTAAAGCCTTACGGTGCAAACGGGGAATGCTAGAGTTGCCCTTCGCCCTGATCCGGATCCAATGCGTAAAGCGATGGCCATACCTCAATCCTGGTTATTGGCCTTCAGTTTCGGAATTTGCGGCTTTACCACCTCAGGCCTGCTACAGACGCACTTGATTCTGCACGGCATCGAACATGGCTTCCCGGAAATGACCATGGCAATCTCGTTAGGTTTAATGGATGCCACCGATATGATAGGTACAATCTTTTCTGGATGGCTGTGCGATCTCTTTGGCAAACGCTGGCCATTGGCGATTTATTATACGCTTCGAGGCGTTTCATTAATGCTCTTGTCTTATGTCGAATCGACAAGGCAACTTATGGCATTTTCCTTCGTTTATGGGCTCAATTGGCTATCGACAGTCCCAGTCACATCAACACTCACAGCAGATTTGTTTGGCAAACAAAATGTCGGGGTCGTGTTCGGATGGATATGCTTTGCCCACCAGATCGGCGCGACATTGGCTTCTTATGGTGCCAGCCAACTCCATAATCTGGCCGGAAATTACGCCTTGGCCTTTGTCACATCAGGTCTTTTTGCCTTAGTCGCTACCGGATGGGCCGTTAAAAAAAAGGCCTGAATTCCAGGGTAACGAGGCGTGAATTGGAAATTTTGACTCTAGCACTATTAATGATTTTGTCAATTTCGAGAATACTCATTATTGATGGCATCGAAACCTTTCTAGAGACAAGTCGGTCAATATCAACGGTTTTTTCAATTGGTAAGACACATAAAATGAACTATCAAATAGATTAGGATTTTGCATAGATGAAAATCCTTTAGCCAGAAATTACTGAGATAAGTACTATGTCCACGCTAACGACTAGAATATCAATTCCGCCAAAAATTCGACAGTTTTGTCGATAGCGGCTTGCACTTTGTCTTCAAAGCGGATATCGACAATTAACGGCAGCGCCTTTCCTCTACAGGCATTGATTTCTTCCGCAGCAATGTAAATAGTTTCGGGTGAGGTTCAACGGTCTTGGCTGCAATTACAATATTTGCACAGTCTCGCGATGTGCGAAGGGCAATTGCCTTCCCGATGCCACGACTTGCGCCAGTAATGATCAGTGTCTTTCGATTTAAGTCAGCCATTAATCTACCCTCGAAAATAAACGCATATCCCATTCGCTGATGAAGGCGTGTTTACGCGTTATAAAAAACGTAAGGTTGCATTATTACTCTATCCTTTCACATTTACTCAATTTAATTTGTTGTTTTTTATATCGTTCTTCCGCAGCATAAACAGCTCATGCTTTCTAATGTCCGAAAAGGGTCGCAGTCGGGCTTTTCATCTTGCTGAAAATTTGTCATTTGCCAGCGTCTGTCTTCAAGTATTTCAATATTGTTTACAAAGCAGCAACTCGGAGTTGTTGAATGTTCACATTCAAAAGTTCAAAACCGGCTAAGAGCCACCAATCCTAACAATTGTTACTTTTTATTAAAGTAATAATAGTCGCCAAATTTTCCTTTCAGGGTCATATTTTTGTCGTCTTTTTCCACTACTGTAAACATGTCAAACCTGCTGCCACCTAAAATGGCAACTTTTAATTTACCGTCCTTTACTTCATAAGTTACAGGTGGTTGGTCGTAATAAGTTCCTTCGCGAGGGATATGTAAGATCGTTACTTTGCCATCTTTAAATACCCAGGTATCTTCCCGTGTAACAGGACGTCTATCGATTAAGGAGTTTTTGGTGGTCTGTAGTTGCCAGGTGCCTTCTACTTCTTCTTTGGATTGCACTATAACATCGGCATAAACAGCGCTTCCAGTTACGGACAAACTCAATAATACGGTGGCCATAAATATTTGTTTCATAATCATTTTCCTAATTTTGGATTAAAAAATAGTCCAACCATTGCACTTTCCCGGTACGATAGCTATACCAGTGCTGATTTTAACTGGTTTCTTGGCAACAAGCGTTATTTTCCTAACTTCCTATTGATCTTTGCGGTGTTTCATGCGAATCCCTAATGCCCACTGAAACCTCCAAATGAGCACTGGCAACTTTAATTTATGAGAAAATGAGTTTGCACAATAGATAAGAATCTTTTTTGAACGTCCAAATCCCTCACACATTTGCCCGTTACATAGGCTCGACTACTCCGGTGCAAAGATGTCAACTTCCAGCCTAAAAAGCTTGCGGGTTTATATTGTCGATTACAATAGTGCACCCACAAAAGTTTTACCGCCACCCAGCCAACGCAAATACTGGACACGGCGCGGCCTTGCCGAATACTAAGAGCTTATCCACAAATAACTTGATAAATTCCAGGTTATTATGAAGGATTTCAACAAATTACCTTAGCAAAGGCTGCAATACATTGAAAAGACCACAAAGCCGGAAAGTTCCCGATGCTTTTTGGGTGCGCGTGGAGCGGCTGACACCAGGACGGCAAAGGGATTGTGACAAGGCTTATAAACGCAAGCCAGGCGGGGGCAGGACACCCCAAGGCCCACGGAAAGTGTTTGAAGGCATCCTGTACGTGTTGCGGACGGGTTGCCCATGGAAAGCGCTCCCCAAGGGCGGCGCCGGCGCGCAGTCCACCAGTGTTTCCTGGAATGGCGGGCGGCGGGGCTGTTCGGGGGGCCATGGCGAGCCGGCCTGCTGGAATACCGCGAACTGGGGGGCTTGCCCGGGAATGGCAAGGCCTGGGCGGCGCGATGGCCAAGGCACCGATGGCGTTGGAGCCGGTGGGCAGGGACCCCACCGGCCGGGGG
>NZ_JBKKBJ010000142.1:0-6667 GCF_046714055.1 Methyloglobulus sp.
ATACGCCTGCAGCGCTTCGGGTAATCGTCTTGGTCGGGCGATAGGTGCCTCCCATCTTTAGGTTTTACTTTAAAGTGGAATTATAACCCCATACTATTGATAAGAAAACTTACTGTGATTGGTATTACGTCTGTTGCAAGCTAATGAGTCGATCCCGCCGTTAGTCCCGCGAATTTTCCTACAGGACGAAACACCGGAAAACCTAGCCTATTCATTGGCAAAACGCTGGCCTAACTCTGGCGTTATCAGTTCGGAAGCTGGCGCGGTATTAGGCAGTCACGGTATGGGCAAGGATAGCGTTATGCGGAACTTGGCTTTTCTCAATACGTTGTGGGATGGGAAGTCTTTAACCATAGGCCGCAAAACTTCGGAATCCTTCATAGTACGGGATGCACGGCTTACCGTAGGCTTGCAGATTCAGGAAGCCACGCTTCGGGCATTCTTTGACAAATCAGGTGCGCTGGCGCGTGGCACGGGATTTTTAGCCCGATTTTTGATGTGCTGGCCGGAATCCCCCCAAGGGACGCGGTTCTATACCGACCCGCCGGAAAGCTGGCCTTTTTTGGCTGAGTTTAACAAAAGGTTGAACGCCATACTTAATCAGCCTTTGCCCATTAAATCCGAAAATGGCCTGTCTTTAGAGCCTATGGCGTTGGAGCTATCCAAGGATGCTAAACAGGAATGGGTAGCGTTTCATGATGCCATTGAATCGGATTTATCAGCCAATGGCGAACTGTACGACGTTAGGGATTGTGCGTCCAAGATTGCCGATAACGCGGTACGGATTGCAGCGATTTTTCATGTTTATGACACCCAAGTTTTTGCCGGACAAATCAGTAAGGATCACTTTGATGGCGCAAGCCGGATTGCAGCGTGGCATTTATCCGAGTCCAGGCGTTTTTTTGGTGAATTGGCCTTGCCCGTGGAACAAGCTAATGCCGTGCGGGTTGATGGCTGGCTACTCAATTATTGCCGTCTCAAAAACATCCAAAAAATCAACAGGCGTGAAATGCAGCAACTTTGCCCAGTACGAAATAAGGAATCACTTACCGCCGCATTAACTGAACTAGCTGAACTAAACCGGGTAAGGTTATTTAAAGAAGGCAAATCAATTTTCGTAGCAATCAATCCGGCATTGTTGGAGGGCGACAAATGAGCCTATCCGACTTGATCCGAAAAAAAGGCGATTTTTCAGAAAATAACAAACCCCTTGCTACAGTTGCTACTTCTGCTACACATGCCCTGAAACCCTTGCCATTACCGGATTCAGAGTGTGCCGCAAGTGTAGTAACCACTCGCTACAGTTTGCTACGATTCGATGAAGAAATCCCAACTGTAGCAAAGTGTAGCGACGGCTTGCTACAGATAAACGCCGATTTTCAAACAACTGATACAAACAATAACAACGACTTAGCTTCAACTGTAGCAAACGCAGCAAGTGTAGCGGTAGCAAATCAAAATCCTGAAAAAATAGAGTTAAGCGACAACCGACGCTTTTGTAGGCAGTGCGAGAATTTTTCAGCACTCAACCGATATTGCCTTAAATGCAATTCAAGGCAGATCGACGATATACCGCGCCATTGCAGCGATTTTAAGGACAATGGCTTACCCGCGCCGATTGGTAGACTGAAAAAACCACCCTTTACAGAGTAAATTATCTACCCACGTCTTTTAGAGTGCTGGACACCTGCTGGCGATTCTATCCAGGTTATGGCGCGTGACCAAGCCCAGGAAGATTTTTTATTGAAGATGAACCCAAAATCAAAGGAGGGCGAAGTTTATGTTTGATATGTTACCCAAAGCAAAAAAAGGAAGGCCACGCGGTTATATTGACTGGAACCCGCGTACCGAAACCCAAGAGTTAATACAGAAGGTTAAAAGCATCCTGATTGAGTATAAGGCGTACCTGCCCATGACCATCAGGTAGATATTTTATCGGTTGGTTGGGGCGCACGGCTACGCAAAAGATGAAAAGGCTTACGACCGACTTTGTGAAACCTTAAACAAGGCGAGGCGTGCCAAGATGATACCGTTCAAGCAGATCAGGGACGACGGCTTTAGCGAACTACAAGAAAGTTATTTTGATTCACCACAAAGTTTTATTGAAGCGGTGCGTTACTCAGCAGAAAACTACAAATTAGACCCGCAGCGGGTACAGCCCGTTAGGTTATATGTATGGTGTGAGGCGGCGGGTATGTCAAACCAGTTGGAGCAGGTATCAAAACCTTATGGCGTACCCGTATTGAGTTCAGGCGGTTTTGATTCATTAACCGTAAAATACGACTTAGCGGATAAATTCAAGCAACACGGCGCAGTTAAGATTTTTCACATTGGCGACCATGATCCGAGCGGTGTTCACATTTATGGCTCATTGGATGAAGACGTTAAGGCGTTCATGGTTGGCAGTGATACCAATATTGAGTTTACACGCCTAGCCGTGACACCGGAACACATCGAACAATACAACCTGCCGACCGCCCCCCCAAAGGCCACTGACAAGCGTAGTTTTGAAGGCCAGACCGTCCAGGCCGAAGCCTTACCACCGGATATATTGTGCGGCATTTTGGCAGACGCGCTACAGGCAGAAATCGACCTGGAAGCGAAGGCAGAACTAGAAGCCAAGGAAGCCCACGAGCGTAATAAACTATTGCAGTGGACGAATACCATCAGTTTCAATCAATAAACCTAACCGCATGATGAAGGTACCCATTAAGTGCCCGTGACAAGGTTTAATGATAGGATAATGGTCAGGTTAACCATTCACTTGCGGGATGTGAGGTATTAATCCATGACAACATCAGTAACACAGCTAAAAGCCAACCAAACCAATGCCAAAAAATCCACTGGCCCGATCACTGAGGAAGGTAAACAGATTGTGGCTATAAATGCGGTCACACATGGCATATTCTCAAAGCACTTGCTGTTAAGTGATGAAAGCCCGGAAGACTATCAACTGTTACTGGATGGATTGCAAGCGGAACTAAAACCAGCGGGTACGCTGGAACATTCGCTGGTTGAACGTATTGCCGTCAGCTTATGGCGGCAAAGACGGCTGGTTAGATCAGAAACTGCTCATATTGAGCTGAGCAACAGGCCGCAAGATATTGTTCACGCCGTCAATAGTGAAATGAATTTAGATTATTCAATCAAGGAACTCTCAGAACATGATTTAACCGACTTTGACCAGAATCAGTACCAATGGTGTCAGAGTGTTATTGAAGAATTTGAACAAATTGCTGAGGAAAGTCTGACCGTTATGGATGCTTTGAAAAATGAAGCCCCAATAATGTACAAACAATTGGCAGAGGATGCAGAACAAGACCAAGAATCCATAGAAGACTATCTTAAAAATTGGGATCAACCGTTGGAGTATTTTTATGATCTTGTCAAATACTGCCAAGATGAAATCAAAAAAGCCGAACAGCGGCCTTTAGTGCTGGAAGTGGCGGGTTTGGTAAGGAACAAACGCGCCATATTGCAAGGCATAACACGCGACATTCTGGCTAAATACCAAGTCATGCTGGATAACGAGCTTTACAAGGCCATAAAAGCACTCAGGGAAACCCAGGCTTGGCGGCTGGATGCGCTAAATGGCTTTGTTTTGGAAAATGGCACTGTTTCTGGAAATTAAACTCAGACTATTTTGTTCATTTTTTCACTGCGTACGTTTTTAATGAACAGGCTAAAAAATGAACGCCTACTACACATAAAGCAATCCAGGGTTGTTATCAGACGTTCTATAACAGAGAATAGGTACAATAAAATCCGTTGCGTAGCTAATAAAAATTTTAAAACACCTCGGCGGGTTATTTTCTAAGGAAGAGTATGGTGCTTACAGAACAAGAAAAACAACGCCTGATACAATTAATTGAACAAGGCAGGCCGTTACCTGCCCATTATAAAAACCTGTTATTTGCTGGTGAAGCAGATTATGTCGAACGGACGGCAGTTTATGAACTGCAATACAAAGGCAAAAAATCCGAGCCGGACATTTTAAGCCGCACACCCGCCGCGCCCTTGCAGAAAATGCGTAGTTTCAATAGTGACAATCCCTTTAGCGACGATTGGCGCAATCTGCTGATTTTTGGCGACAACCTGTTAGCCCTGAAAGCCCTTTATAACGACCAGCGTGGTGCGAACCGTTACGGCACTAAAAACAGGATCAAACTGGTTTATATTGATCCGCCGTTTGCCACCAAGCAGGACTTTATGAAAGACCGCGAGAAGGCTTATCGGGATAAAGTCATGGGCGCACAGTTTATTGAGTTTATCCGTGAGCGGCTGGTGTTGTTGCGGGAGGTTCTGGCGGATGATGGTTCGATTTATGTGCATTTGGACTGGAAGAAAGGCCACTATATCAAGGCGGTTATGGATGAGGTGTTTGGTGAATTTAATTTCCAGAATGAAATTATTTGGAAACGTACTTCGGCGCACAGCGATTCTAAAACCTATGCAAACGTGCATGATTTGATTCTGTATTATTCCCGTTCAGAACAGACAAAGTTCATTCCCCAATATTCTCAATATTCCGAAGAACATCTAACCACTCGTTATAAGCATACTGATCCAGATGGAAAAAGATTTACTGATGGTGATTTGGTTGGAACAGGCTTAAAAGGTGGTGGCTATGAATATGAATGGAAAGGTGTAGTAAAAACTTGGCGTTGTCCTCTAACAACAATGCAGCGTTATGAAAAAGAAAACCGTCTGTACTATACAAAAAACGGTGTTGCCCGAATAAAGAGATATTTAGATGAAGTTCAAGGTGTCTCACCAACTGACATGTGGATGGACATCTACCCCGTCAATTCTCAAGCGGCTGAACGAGTTGATTACCCCACACAAAAGCCAGAGCAGTTTTTAAACCGCGTCATTATATCAAGCTCCTCGGAAAACGACATCGTACTCGATGCCTTCGCCGGTTCCGGTACAACCCTAGCCACTGCGGAAAAACTCAAGCGCCGCTGGATTGGCATGGATTGTGGCAAGTTAGCCATTTATACCATCCAAAAACGCTTGTTGAATCTGACCAGCAATGTCGGTTCGGCAGCTAAAGATGAACGCCGCGAATCCGAGCGGGTCAGCGATTTCGCCGAACATTCCAAGTCCGGCAGTCGCGGTTTGCTGATGGTTTATGACAAGGCACGGCGCGGCGATTTAGTCATTACCGATGCCTTGCTGGAAGACCTCGCCGAATTTACCGACAAACACTTGAGCGGCAATAAAGCCGAATATTTTTCGCTGGTGTGTCCCGAAGATAAATTGCAGTTGTCGCGCTTGAGTGTGCTTGACGACGCTGACGGTTTAAAAGCCGGTGAAAAAGCCGTGGTGATTGGGCGCATCACGTTTTTGATTTCTTTTGTAGAAGCCAAAAACCAAACACCCAAGCCAAAACCACTCAAAGCCAAAGAGTTTGTGTTGTTGAATGCGGGCATTTACGACAAGCAAAAGCTCTATGCCTTGCCGTGGGTGGATTACAAACCGTTTGTGATGCAATTGTTTAGTCTGCGTGACGCACCGCATAAGATCAAAGCCTTTGACGCGGAAGGTTTTATCGGCGGCGATTCGGCGTTTGTCTGGGATTATCCCAATAACCAGGGCATGGTGCTGGAGGAAAATTTTGTGGACAGCCTGCACAACGTGACGGGCGGACAGGCGGGTGACCGCTTTTATATCATCGCGCCGATTGTGGCGATGGGCTTTATGCAGGATGAAATCAAGCGCGGCAATACCCGTTATATATTCCTGAAAGTGCCTTTATCGGTATTGCAACGCTTGCTGGAAAACAACAAGCCGGGCGCATTGCAACAGCCGTCTTCCGAGGCGGACGTAAATGCGGTGATCGATGCCGTCGGTTTTGACTTTATTTCGCAACCGCTGGTGGAATGGTCGTGCTTGACTTCGACGGTCGAAAATCAGGATGTTTTCAGTTTGGGTGAGCAGGAGCATATTGTCCGGCTGACGCAATTCCGCGCTAATACCTTGGCGACTGACCCCGAAGATTTTCCCAATTTTGCCACGTTGTCTATGGTGTTGGTAGATTTGAATTATCGGGATGAGGTGTTCAAGTTAGCCCAGGTATTTTGGGCGGAAGATTTGGTGTCAGAAGAGTTGAAACGCTTGAGAAAAGAGGTGTCGGGAGGCTTTGAAGAGAACGCGACCGCTTGTGAGAAATTAGATATTCGCCTGCCTAAAAACCAATGCGGCGAGTATGTGATGCTGATACTGGTGGATAAATACGGCAATGAGAAAAAAATAACCCTCAACGGAGTTAGCTGATGGCTGTCACTTACCGTAATGATGATTTTGTGTTGCAAGTCCTGGATGATGATGCCGCCGTCAGGAATATTGTCAATAAATATGATGCGTTTTTGGACGCATTAAGCGGTACGCATTATGCTTTCCAGACCGAAGCCATTAAAACAGTGTTGAAGTTCCTGCTGTCTAGCCAATATAAAAATACAGGGGATTTAGCCACTAACAATTTTGACCGCAATACCAAGCTGCAAAGCTATTATGGCAACACGCTGCACAATTATTTAACTCATGTTACGCACCCATAGTTGAAGTAAACTATAAGGATGAATACAGAACTGTTAGAAATATATAGCGATTACTTATTGAGTTCATTTGGTCAAACGACGGCGACCGGGTTGTCCAGCTTGCT
>NZ_JBKKBJ010000143.1:0-13107 GCF_046714055.1 Methyloglobulus sp.
AGCTGGATAATCCCGTCGCCGTCGTTTGACCAAAGGAACTCAACAAGTAATCGCTATATATTTCTAATAGTTCTGTATTCATCCTTATAGTTTACTTTAACTATAGGTGCGTAACATCAGTTAATAAGCCTGTAGGATGTGCCGAGGAACGAGAAGCTTCACTTCGTTTTGAACATCCTACCTTGGCAAAAAGTACTCCCGAAATCCCGTATGCCGCGCCGAGCATCAGAGCATTTATCAGGAAGTCCCTTTTGACAACCCCTGATTAATGCGAGAAGTACAGGAAACAAGCGGCATCCGGGTTGCCTTTTCTTTGGATACTTTCTTTTGGCAACGCAAAAGAAAGTATCTCGCCCTCGGGTGCGAGAACCCGATACAAAATATTCGTCGCGTCAGCGATACGATCACCCCATTGACTTTAAAGAATCGTTTACGCACAATCAGCTTAAGGATTGGGGATTCTCGGTCGACATAAAGCCCCGGTGGAATCATCGGGGCTTTATGTTTTTCAACACAAAATTCCAAATCAAAACTTCCCGTAATACCCTTCCTTCAACGCATCAAACAAATTCGCCGCACTATGAATTTCCCCATCGTATTCAATTTCTTCATTGCCTTTGAATTCCACCACGCTGCCGTCTTCCAGGGTGAACTGGTAGGTGGTGTTTTCCAGGTCGGATTCTTTAACCAGCACGCCCTGGAACACTTCGGGATTAAACCGGAACGTGGTGCAGCCTTTCAAGCCTTTGTCGTAGGCGTATTCGTAGATGGACTTGAAGTCTTCGTACGGGTAATCGGTAGGCACGTTGGCGGTTTTGGAAATGGACGAATCGATCCAAAGCTGCGCGGCGGCCTGGATGTCCACATGCTGCTTGGGGGTGACATCCTCGGCGGAAATAAAGCAGTCGGGCAGTTGCTGCTCTGGTTTGTCACTGTAGGGCATGGCGTTGTGGTTGACCAATTCGCGGTAGGCCAGTAACTCAAAGGAGTAGACATCGATTTTTTCTTTGGATTTTTTACCCGCACGAATGACATTGCGCGAATAATGATGCGCAAAGCTGGGTTCTATGCCGTTGCTGGCGTTATTGGCGAGCGACAGGGAAATCGTGCCTGTGGGCGCAATAGAACTGTGATGGGTGAAGCGTGCGCCGGTTGCCATCAATTCGGCCACCAGTTCCGGCTCGACCGAGGCCATTTGCTGCATGTAACGGCTGTATTTGGAATGGAGGATTTTTCCTGCCACCTGGTCGCCGACCTTATAACCATTCGCCGCCATTTCCGGGCGTTTGCGCAGCATTTCGCCCGTCACCGTGAACAGTTGTTCCATAATGGGCGCAGGGCCTTTTTCTTTGGCAAGTGCCAAGGCGGCTTTCCAGCCTTCTATAGCCATGACTTTGGTGACTTCTTCGGTAAATTTTATGGATGCGTCGTCGCCGTATTTCATGCCTAGCAAGGTAACGGTTGAGCCTAGCCCCAGATAGCCCATGCCGTGACGACGTTTGCCGATAATTTCGTCGCGTTGTTTTTGCAGCGGCAAGCCATTGATTTCGACGACATTATCCAACATGCGGGTAAAGATTCGGATGGTTTTTCGGTAAGTATCCCAATCAAACTGGGCATCACTGGTAAAGGGTTTTTTGATGAACCGGGTGAGATTGACCGAACCCAGCAAGCAACTGCCGTAGGGCGGCAAGGGTTGCTCTCCGCATGGATTGGTGGCGCGGATATTCTCGCAAAACCAGTTGTTGTTCATCTCGTTAACCTTATCGATCAGAATAAACCCCGGTTCGGCGTAGTCGTAAGTTGAACTCATGATGATGTCCCACAAGCGACGGGCTGGCATGGTTTTGGAGATTTTACAGGCAACCAGACCGGCATCATTAACGACATAGCCCTCTTTGACAGGAAATTCACGCCAAACAATTTGTTCGTTATTGCTTAAATCGAGCTGGTCAACTTTGGCTTCTTTTTCGGTGACGGGGAATGAGAACGACCAGGATTGGTTGTTCTTGACCGCTTCAACAAATTCGGTCGTGATGAGCAAGGACAGGTTGAATTGGCGCAAGCGGCCATTTTCGCGTTTGGCATGGATAAATTCCACGACATCGGGATGGGCAATGTCAAAAGTCGCCATTTGTGCACCGCGCCTGCCGCCTGCGGAGGACACGGTAAAACACATCTTGTCGTAAATATCCATGAACGATAAGGGGCCGGAGGTATAAGCCCCTGCGCCGGACACATAAGCGTCTTTAGGGCGTAAGGTGGAGAATTCGTAACCGATACCGCAGCCCGCCTTCAAAGTCAGCCCTGCCTCATGGACCTTGCCCAGGATGTCATCCATAGAATCGACTATCGTGCCGGAAACGGTGCAGTTGATGGTCGAGGTGGCGGGTTTATGTTCCAGCGCACCGGCATTGGAGATGATACGCCCCGCCGGAATAACGCCCTGACGCAGCGCCCACAAGAAATCCTTGTAACACTGCTCCTGCTGCACCTTGCCTTTTTCCACGCCAGATAATGCCTTGGCAACACGTTGATAGGTTTCGTCAATGTTTGCATCCAGCGCCACCCCGTCTTTGGATTTTAAGCGGTATTTGGTGTCCCAAATATCCATCGAAGCATCTTGGAACGGTATTTCGGTGACATTGTTGGCGATGACATGGAGTTGTGCTGGCATGGATGGTCTCCCCGGTTTTTAGTGGTATCAAATGTTTGGGACGGCGATATTCGTTGTGTTTTTATGCTGCCGGATTGAGCTAGCCTTTGCTAAGGCTAAGCGTTGAGAAACGTCAGGTTCATTCCGGCAAGTTATGCGGCAACTGAGTTGACTTGGGTGGTTGATCTATATCGCCTAATCAATGTCGTTAGCGCAAAATCCCTAATAAAACAAGCAATAACGTAATAGGGTTAAATCATCTTATTACTATATATTGTGGTTTTATGAAATGTTAGCACAATATATTGTGTTTGTGGGAAATTTTTTGTTTTTTGGAAAGATTATTTTTGGACTTTGTAAATCTGGTTTTTGTTCAGTTAGTTATTGAATTTAGGTGAGGGTTTTGGGGAGGGGTCGTTAGGGTCAATTGGGCACATCAAAGTCCGCCCCCATTGATTAAAGTTTGCCGCCTTAGCGTAAAAAGACTGTCATTTTGTTACCATGACCCGACACGCCCTAGTTTTACTTGAACAAGCCTTGACCACGCCGTCAAGAAATACGGCTGGACTTTTGCCCGATCCACTAAGAACGCCAATACGACTTGCCGCCGATGATGTTTTAGCTTTCATCCGAGAAAATCGCGATACCGATCCATTAAAAGTAGCAAATGATCGGTATTATGTAGCAGCCGCACAAAGCTCCTAAGTGGCGTAGCCGCCTAAAATACACCTGTTTTAATTACTAAAAAGCAGGTGTCTCATGTCAGAATCCCACGTAGTTTCCGGTCTTGTTGCCAAACGTTCCGATCTGGCCGGACAGATTGAAGCCCATAGGTCAGAATTGGTGCGCTTGCAAAGCGCCGTGGCACACCTGGACTACACCATCAAGCTATTCGCCCCAGAATATGATTTGCGCACCATCAAGGCTAAGCGCACCAACACCCGTAATCAATATTTCCTGTCCAGTGAAGCCCAGCGTATAACCCTGGACGTGATGCGCGAGACAGGCCGGGCAATGAGTAGCCGAGAGCTTGTTGAAGCCATACTGGATCGTAAAGGCATAGAAGCAACAGCGACGGTGATAGCCCAAGTGCAAAGGAATATTATAGGGATTCTTCACCGCTTAGAAAAGCGTGGTGTCGTCGTAAAGTCAACGAATGGAAGCGGCGGTCGCAGTGCGACCAAGTGGCAGATAGTATAGCCTCTGGTGTTCTAAGCCTAAGCCTCGCCCAGCATTATGCTACCAGTCGTTCGGCTAACCGTTTGTTCCCTTGCCAGTATCCACACCAGTCATGATTCGTCCGAGTCTGAGCGCATTTCTTCGTAATATCCATAAAGATTTCACCGTTGGGCAGGCGTCGGGTATCTTCCCGGTAAGCGGCTTCATTGGCGTAATTCGCCAGATACAGATTGCCGAATTTGTGCGTCTGGCCGTACTGCATCCGACGGAAGCGGGAGAAGTAGGATTCGGCTAAGTTGTTGGTGATTCCCGCATCGCTACGGTACTCCAAGGTGTGGTTAACACGGCGAGTATCGAATTTGGCGTGTAGCACATCATAGGCGTTGGATTCGTCGGCGCAAATCACTGAGCCTTTTTTAACAAACTCAGTCGCCAGCTTGCTAACATCGGCTTGATTCTCGCTCTTGATGATGAAAGTCAGTGTTTTGTTAGCTCCTTTGGTTTCGCTTGCTTCTGTTTCTTCACGCTGACGCATTACGAACACGCAACGCTTGTCTGGGCGTTGATTTTCAACCAATCGGCGGTCTATGTGGTCTTCTTTTTTATTCTTAGGTCGGATATATCCGTTTACGTAAGCGCCGTCCATGTGAATCTCACCGGATAACTGGCGGTCGTCACGCTGTTCCATTAGCGACTCTCTGATCTTGTGCGCCATAACGAAAGCAGTTTTATATTGAACGCCAAGGTCACGGCCTAGTTGCAGCGCTGAAATACCTTTTACGGCGTTAGAATAGATGGCGATAGCAGACAGATACACTCGAAGCGGTAACTTGTGAAAAGCGAAGATCGTACCGGAAGTAACCGAAAAGGTGTGGTAGCAATCCTTGCAGCGCCATTGCTTGCGTGTACGTAAAAAATAGTGATTACCGATAGTCGCACAATCAGGGCAAGCTACTTCATTGCCTTCTCCCCAGCGAACTTCTTTAAAGAGCTGAAATGCTTGATCGTCAGTCAATTCCATAACCTTGCGAACGGACAAGGTACGGGCTTTGGCGGAGAGCAAAAAGTGTTGGGACATGGCACACCTCAAGACACATTAATTTATGTGTTTATATTACACATATATTTATGTGTCGTCAACATCTGACAACACATATATTTGTTTGTTTAAACAATTAATCTATTCATAATGAAAACTAATTGATGTGGTTTGCGCATAAAGGTATGATGTTAGACTATGAACTACGATGAATTTCAACGCCAGCTTGGCAAGGCCGGAGTCACCATCCGCGAGTTCGCGACGCTCATCAAGATGAACAGCAATTCGGTGACGAACTACGCTAAAAGCGGTGAGGTGCCGTCACATTTGGCTGTGATCGCTGCCCTGCTGGGGGAGATGGCCGAACGGAAGATAGACTTCCGGGAAGTGCTCTCGAAAATCGAGATTGAGCCGAAGAAACCGCGTGGCGGCGGCACAGGACGGTTTGGAGTAATCAAGCAGGAAGATTTGTTCGTCGAAGGAAAAAAAGAAACAGATTTACCAATGGAGTAAAAGCGTGGCAATAACAGCAAGAATATTGGATGGTAAACACTTAGGCTTGGGCGATTGCCGTCCTTTGCTCAAATGGGCGGGTGGCAAAACCCAGCTACTCAGTGATATTCTCCCCAAAATGCCCAAAAAATACGGGCGATTTATCGAGCCTTTTTTTGGTGGAGGTGCGCTTTTTTTCTCGGTAAAGCCCACTGGCGGACTCATCGCTGATAGCAACCCTGAATTGGTAAATTTGTATCGTGCTGTGGCTAATGATGTGAACGGCGTGTTGGTACAACTGGCTCGCTATCAGAATACCGAAGATGTTTTCTATGCTGTCCGCGCCCTTGACTGGACTAAGTTGCCGATTTCAGAAGCAGCAGCACGTACAATCTTTCTAAATCGTACCTGCTTCAATGGGTTGTACCGGGTTAACCAGAAAGGACAATTCAATGTGCCTTTCGGGCGCTACAAAAATCCTAAAATTCTGGATGAAGAAACACTGCGTGTCGCGTCCACTCTTTTAAAGAGCACCACCATTGTTTGTGGCGATTACAAAACCGTGCTACGTGACAATGCACAACCGAATGATTTTGTATTCCTCGACCCGCCTTATTTGCCGGTGTCGGCATATGCCGACTTTAAGCGGTACACCAAAGAACAGTTTTACGAAGAAGACCATGTGGAACTAGCCGCAGAGGTTAAACGGCTGCACGAACTAGATTGTCATGTCATTCTGACGAACTCGAATCACCCTTTGGTGCATGAGCAGTACCAAAAGTTTGCTATCGAAGTAGTGCAAACAAAGAGGTATATCTCATGCAATGGAAAAGGCCGGACGGGCGAGGATGTGATTGTCACCGTCCCCCCCAAGCAACGTTTTAATCTTCGCTTGGCTCCAGCGCCGCTGCCAGTGCAAGCCACGCAATACCCATCGACCCGTTACATGGGGTCAAAAAACAAGCTGCTTACTGAAATTTGGGCGGTCGCTTCACAATTTGAATTTGATGCGGCGATTGACCTGTTTTCTGGTTCTGGTGTGGTTAGTTATATGTTGAAATCTCATGGCAAGGCTGTGGTGAGTAACGACTATATGGCTATGTCGGCCACGTTCACCAAAGCAATGGTTGAGAACAACGAAGTTACTTTGTCACAGGATGAGGCGCTAGGGTTACTTGAACCGAAAAACCAAGTAGATCGTTTTGTTGAAACCACGTTTCAAGGGTTGTACTTTAGCGATGACGATAACCGACTGATCGACATAGTGCGAGCCAATATCAAAGCTGTGAGAAACCCCTATAAACGTGCTATCGCTATGTCGGCATTGATTCGTGCGTGCCTGAAAAAGCGCCCTCGCGGTATCTTTACCTATGTGGGCCATCGTTATGATGATGGTCGCAAAGACCTGTTAATGACATTTCGCGCCCAATTCCTTGAGGCTGTTGATAGGGTGAATGCAGCTGTGTTTGATAATGGCAAGAAAAACAAGGCACGCAACGGCGATGCGATGACATTACAGAACCGCGAATCGGGCTTGGTTTATATCGACCCGCCCTATTATTCACCTTTATCTGATAACGAATATGTGCGTCGTTATCACTTTGTTGAAGGTTTGGCCCGTGACTGGCAGGATGTAGAGATTCAGGAACACACTATCACCAAGAAATTCAAGTCATATCCGACGCCATTTTCTTCACGCAAGGGAGCAGCTGAAGCCTTCGATATGCTGTTTAAGCGGTTCCGCAAAAGTGTGCTTGTGGTGTCATACTCATCCAACAGTCAGCCGACTCTGGATGAAATGGTCGCCATCATGGCGAAGCACAAGCGCCATGTTGAAGTTGTGCCTGTTGATTACAAATACTCCTTCGGCAATCAAGGCCATAAGATTGGGGACAATAAAAACGCTGTGCAGGAATATATTTTTGTCGGTTACTAATTAATCCAATGGACAGATCATGCTTAATAATAAAGATCAAGAAGACCTAGTTAATGCTGATTATGCGGCTAATTTATTGGTACAAAACCTTGATAGTATAGCGAAGTCAACAGACCCGCTATTAGCCAGTACTGCACATGAAGTTTTGCAACAAGCCATGCAAATTGAGCAACGACTGCAACGCTTAATGTCGGTCACTCAGCCGTGAGGCCGTGGTGTCTTGAAAACCCAACGGTTCGCAGTCCATTTCGCTTACGAGACGGACTTATTGCGCTCTCTAAATCGCCATTGCAGGGGCAATTACGTGGCCGAGAACAGGAAGTCGCTTTCCGAAACCTACTTGGTGAACTCGGCATAGTCGCTTTGGGGAGCGATGCAACGTTTAGCGTTAGTCGAAAATGGCGATTAGCTATGAACAGGCGTGGGTTTCTATATCCGCCAGTTTCCAAAGCATCCGCATTCTCTCAGGGGGAAATTGGCACTCTCGATACAATCACTCCTAACGGTTGGCGGCTTATTCAAGCCGACTCAGTACCCGGGATGCAGGAATGTTTTCTGCGTTCGCTTGCGGCGTACTACATTCCTTCCGACTTCGAAAAGGATTACGAATTCCCTGTATTCTCCCCCCTGCGGCATACCTTAGCTGTTATGTTGGAGCTAGAGAAATTAACTAGCGAAAACCAACTCAACTTCATTGAAATGGCCGTTGTTATTCAGCTTTCTACCAGCACTGACAAGTTATCTGACATCGTTGCAAAAGTGCTTGATCTACGTGAACGACGTAAAAGTTCTGGTAACAAAAAACAGTTTGATGGACAGGAATTAGCAAAAGCATCCAGTCTTCACGACTACGTGCCTCAAACCTTCAATGATTATGCTGACACAAATTTCCGCTATCTAAAAGCAACTGGCCTAGTACAAAGCAAAGGGCGAGGAATAGCCCTGGTTCCAGAGAAACACATTTTCATCGAAAAACTGGTTGAGGATACTGAAGTTCCAGATTCTGACGGTGCTTTCTACACCGCACTGTGCAATGGCGCTGACTTACCGACCGACAATAAGGATTCCGCACTAATTGTTTTAGATGATCTTTTAAGCCAGTTAAATAAGCATGGCATTAAATTTGATGTGACAGGCAGATCGCTTGACACTCCAGCTGACATTGGCAGCGTACGGCATGAAATAGAAGCAATCCTATCAGCTCTGAGGGAGGAAGAATTCGCGGCCAAGCAAGCTGGCGAATGGGAAGAAATTGCTGCCTATATGGATCTCTTAATTCACCGCCGCCGCAGCTCGAAAAAAACACTGTCCAGTGGAGAAGAAATCGAAATTCCACAAGCAGAAGCCCCGGCTTATTTTGAGTGGATACTGTGGAGAGCTTTTCTTGCCGTCAATAGCCTCAAGAATAAGCCCTATGAAGCCCGGCGTTTCAAAATTGACCAAGACTTCCTGCCTGTAGGCACTGCACCTGGGAATGGCCCCGATCTTATCTTCGAGTTTGAAGAATTCGTTCTGGTTGTGGAGGTAACGCTGACAGATAATTCCAGACAAGAAGCCGCTGAAGGTGAGCCTGTTCGCCGCCACGTAGCTAGAATTGTTGAGACCTACACAGGTAAGCGCGTGTATGGGCTTTTTATTGCCAACAAAGTGGATACCAATACTGTAGAAACATTGAGAATTGGTTTCTGGTATAAGTCAGACGATTCAAAAATGGCTCTTCAAATCGTTCCCATCACCCTTGACCAATTCAAAAATATTTTTAGCGCAGGTTTTACGTCTGGAACGATTTCACCTGGATTGATTCAAGAATTCCTACGTGATTGCCTTGCCGTAAGCAATCATGACGCTCCAGAGTGGAAGCGCGAAATTGAACGGACGGTGCAGGAAAAAATCCGCGCACTTACTTGAATTAAATATGTAACTTGTTGTTTGTTATTGATTTGTGCGGCTGCTACATAATACCGCAAATTCCTTTAGTTGAAAACTACGCTGCTTTGCTCAAAAAAACGGGTAATACTTGGCAAGCGATTAATTTTCATGACGCTTTAAATAACTTGCAGAAAAATAAAGATAAGGTTTGTGACAGTGATTTTCTCCTTAAAGGACTTTATCAAACCTTTTGGTTTTTAACATCAAGTGGCGGCGTTTATATTCCACCCAATGAAGAACAAATAAAGAAATTCCTCGTTTTAAATTATCAATTCAAACATTTTGATTATCAAAAACCGGAATATATTTTTGAACTTGCACGGCATATTTACAACAGTAGTTTTCCTCAAGGTGAAAAGTCATGAAAACCTTACAATTCAGGACACATATAGAAAACAACGCACAGCTTCATTTAACGCTACCGTCTGAATATGCCAATCAAGATGTTGATCTGGTCGTTATTATTCAACCTCGCCAAGAAGCGGAAGGGCAACAAGATAGGGCAATCGCTCAAAATACCGCTAGCCACTTGTTTTCTGAACGCTGGCAAGGCCAGTTCAAATTAAATGATAAAGCGGACGATGCAAGGATGGATTATTTAAAACAACGCTATCAGTTATGAAAATCTTTGTTGATTGCGATGTCTTGCTGGATGTGGGCTTGGGAAGAGAACCTTTTTGCTTGGCATCGGGCAAGTTGTTGGATTATCTGGAGCGCAATAAAAACATCGGTTTTATCGCTTGGCATTCTATCGCCAACTTTTTTTATATCACTGCAAAAAATGATAATAAACAGCAAAGTAAACTTTTTATTGCGGAATTATGCAATTTTTTAACTATTGTCGCTGTTTCAAATCAAGATTTGATGGTCGCCTTGGAATTGCCTTTCAATGATTTTGAAGATGCGATGCAATGCGCTTCTGCAATGGCCTGTAATGCCAAGGTGCTTTTTAGCCGAAATATTAAGGATTATCAGGATTCACCTATCAGGGTTGTAACCCCTGGTCAGCTTTTACAGGAATTAATGGGAGAAAATGAAAACAAAAATGAATAGAACAGAAATAGAACAAGCCGTATTAAAAGAAATACACAGTCTCCCTTTAGATAAAGTCGAAGCCACATTAAACTTTGTTTTGTCTTTAAAAAACCAACCTATTAAAAAAAGACCGTTAGGGTTGTTAAAAGGCAAAGTGGTTGTGCCATCGAAGACGACTTTAAAATGACTGATGAAGAGTTTCTGCATTCATGAACAACTATTTGCTCGACATATTTACCAATCCAGCTTTTCAGAGGACTAACCCATGACCACCGTTCAAACCCAAATTCCCGACCAACTCTTGCAACAAGCCCAATATCTGGTGCAACAGGGCTGGGTCGCCAATATAGACGATTTGATCGCCGAATCAATGCGCCGTTATCTGGAATCGCACCGTGAATCCATGACCGAACGCTTCATTCGTGAAGATGTCGATTGGGGCCTGCATAGACAAGACTGAGCCGGTCGTCATTGCTGATGCTGGGCCGGTTATTCATCTGGATGAATTGGGTTGCCTGTATCTGTTGGCCGATTTCGGCACAGTGATCATTCTGGAAACAGTGTGGATGGAGGTGCAGCGGCACAGGCCTTTGGCATTGGCTTCTGTCGGAGATTGGTTGGCACTCAAATCACCAAGGCAATCTTCATCGGTCTCAAGGCGTTGACTCCTCTGTATAGCCTGCATGTCGGTGAGCAGGAAGCATTGCACTTGTGTGCTGAGTTTGGTGATTGCCTGTTGTTGACTGACGATACTGCGGCGCGGCTGGCGGCGAAAAGTCTAGGCATTGCGGCTCGCGGTACATTGGGCTTGTTGATCCGGGCTATCCGTCGGCAATGCCTGACAAAAACAGAGGTGTTGGTCTTGTTACGGGAAGTTCCGCACCGTACCACTTTACATATTCGCCCTGCCTTGCTGGCCGAGGTAATTGCCAACGTCGAAGCTAACCCACTTTAAACCAGAACCATGCAAATCACCGTAGAACTTGACAGCGAACATGTTGAAAAATTACACGCGCTGGAGAAAAGGTTTAACAAAAACACGTCCGAGTTAATCGCTTTTATCATTGATGAAGTTTTTAGCGAATATTCAGCTATCACAGATGAACAAAATGCTGACCCATTAAAGCAATCCAGTTCCGATTAGGGAAAATCACATGTCCGCAGCATTAATCAAATCACTCATTCCCCATCTACCCCGTTACGCCGAAGAAGAAGGCGACTTTTACAGTGTTCCGCGCGAAGATTTGGTTAACGCTGTGTGTCAGCAACATCCAATTGACCTGGCAATTGCTGAAAATACCATTGATTTAGTCGAAAACCTGCTCGATACCTTAGCCGTGTTAAATACCGAATGTCTACAAAAAGGTGAGTGGTGTTTTGTCTCTTTCCCTGCCCAATTATTGGCAACATCGATTTTGACGGCACTCAGCGATTCCGAATCTCGTTTGTTTGCTCCTAACTTCTGGAACACCCAAGGAATTTCCAATGACAAGAGGGATAGGCAACGTGATGTGTTGAGGTTTATCGAATATTCCCGATATGAGAATCACGCCAGTCATCAGGCGCAACCCATCCGCTACTGCTATGTTGCCTGGAGTATTATCAAGATAGAAGGGAAGATATTGTTTTACCAGCGCGAAGACACGCAAAAACGCTTTGATAAGTCAGCAGGCGACTATGGTTTAATCGGCGGCAGAGCTAACCAAAATGATGTCCACATCCCTGATAAGGCGGCGGTGCTTAAAGCGCTGCAATCACCCAGTTCCGAGGTAATCAAGAGCGCCTTGCCGGAAACTTTAAAACGAGAGCTAAGGGAAGAAGCGGGATTGCTATTTGAAACGCATTACACATTCTTGCCGTGGCGCAATTTAAAACCTTATCGGCAAGTGCAAGGTGCAGCCCCCAATCATGCCTTGACCGAATATTGTCTGGACATTTTTCACGTTGAATTAAACCTGGATGGTTATCTTTTTTTGCAACAGAAAATCAAATTCGACAACCGTTTAGCTTGGTTTTCTATTCAGGAGATGGTACGCGGCGAAACAACGGACGGGAAAATAGCTTATATCAAGGCATTGTATGACGATTTTGCTGATGACCGCTCAGCGCTTGCTGCCGAGTTAGCGGCCTTGCCGGACAGTTTTGCCAGCCATTATTTATTTCAGCCGACAAAGTATGGGCTGACCTTGCCTGTCGATCATGAGATGCCGTTGCTAGCGGGTGTGTTGGGTAAGGAAAAACCTTTGGACGTAAGTTTAACAGATAGGCAATTAGCCATTCTGTTGGGGTTGGCCTCGCACTTGCGAGGATTTGAATTTGTAACCGTTGAGGATAATATTATTTTTCATCCGCTTGGCTGGATTCAGGTTAACAGTAATTCAGCCTTGCAATCAGAGCTGATAAGCCTGGCTGGTTTGCTTAAAGATACCGACTTAATCATTGAAAATCACCGTGATAGTTTATTCCGCTTGTCGATAAGTCCTGATGTGGTTTTTTTCGATGAAAGAATATTTTCGTTTGCCGTCAAACAAGCCGACCTGAATGGCATCCAAACAAAAATTCCAGTGACAATTTATAGAGAATCTTTCGGAACTGCTTTTGGTAAGGTTAAAGACAACGCTGAAGAATTTAAACTTACCCTTGAATTCGCAACTAATCTGCAATCAATATATGATCGTCCACATGTTTCAGAGAATGAGAAGGCTCAACAGATTGAAAATACCTATAAAAAAGGGTTGCATAAGGAGACTAAATTTTTAGCATTAGGCTTGAGAAGTTTAATACGGCGCGAAGCGGGTATAATGAAGTTTGTTTTGCCTTATTCAATCATCTAAGCATCAC
>NZ_JBKKBJ010000144.1:0-5341 GCF_046714055.1 Methyloglobulus sp.
GCCTGTTCGAAACAGGTTTGTAGCGGCGTGATGTCATGTCTATATACAATTCATTATATTTATCAATGGAGTACATTATACCACGCGGATGGTGAAATAATACTTTCA
This sequence comes from Methyloglobulus sp., assembly GCF_046714055.1. Taxonomy (GTDB): domain Bacteria; phylum Pseudomonadota; class Gammaproteobacteria; order Methylococcales; family Methylomonadaceae; genus Methyloglobulus. The sequence continues at coordinate 109 of NZ_JBKKBJ010000144.1, forward strand.
CAGTCTCTAAAGCGAAACCTCCCTACGCGTGAATAACTTGAAATATTCGCTTTCGGAAATAATATCTTCGGTACTTTCGACCCGATCCAGGTAGACCTTGCCTTCCAGGTGGTCGGCTTCGTGTTGTAAGACCCTGGCGACAAAACCTTCCAGTTTTTGCTCAACAGGATTACCTTGTTCGTCGGTATATTGCACCCTGATGGCCTTATATCGGGGCACTAAAGCACGTATGCCCGGAATGCTCAAACAACCTTCCCAGTCTTTTTCCTTCTCATTGGATAATGCCTCGAAAACAGGGTTTATCATCACTGTTGGTGCCATTAGCGGCGCTGTTGGATAGCGTGTTGTCGGTCGGGAAGCGACGATGATAATCCGCTTGAGTCGGCTGATTTGTGGCGCAGCAAGGCCAACGCCTTGGGTGGTTGCCAGAGTTGTTTGCATATCCTTGATGATTTGCTGGATTTCTGGGCTATCAACGTGCTGAACAATCTCGGCATGTTGCCTTAGTACCTTTGCCCCAAGTTGGGCGATTTCGCAGGGTTGTGTCATGGCTGATTTTGTAATTCCTGTAAAAGTACCGTCTGTGCTTGTATCAATTCTTGATTTTTTTTACGTTTTATTTGTGCATAACTGCCATCGGGTTGCAAGAGCCAGGATTGGCTGTTATCGCTCAGATAAGTGTCAAGGTCGCGTAATATACGATTATGCAAGCGTTTGCTTTCAATAGGAAAACAAGCTTCCACGCGCTGAAACATATTGCGGTTCATCAAGTCCCCGCTAGACGCATAGACTTCCCAGTTACCATCATTCGCAAATGCAAACACACGGGCATGTTCCAGAAAACGCCCGATGATAGACCGCACCTCTATATTTTCTGACACGCCTGGGATACCCGGCTTTAAACAGCAAATACCCCGGACGATGAGTTTAATCTTGACACCGGCCTGCGATGCCCGGTAAAGCGCCTGAATGGCTTGTTCTTCAACAATAGCATTCACCTTGATGATGATTTTGGCAGTTTTGCCTTCCTTGGCATGTAGAATTTCACGGTCAATTTTTTCAATAATGCCACTGTGCAAGGTGAAAGGCGATTGCAATAATTTATGTAATTTGCTTACTTTTCCAAGGCTTGTCAATTGCGCGAATATTCTTCTGACATCTTCACCTAAATCCTTGTCGCAGGAAAACAGGCCGTAATCTGTATAGAGCAGTGCTGTTTTGGGATGGTAATTGCCAGTACCTAAATGTACATAATTACGCAATTCCTTGCCTTCCCTTTTCAACACCAGGCACATTTTGGCATGGGTTTTATAGCCCACCACACCGTACACGACATGAACCGCCGCTTCCTGTAGTTTGGCCGCCAAACTGATATTGTCTTTCTCGTCAAATCGTGCCCTTAACTCGATAACGACAGTCACTTCCTTACCGGCACTTGCCGCTTTAATCAAGGCGCTGACAATCGGCGAGTCAGCGCCAGTACGGTAAAGCGTTTGCTTAATCGCCAACACATCCGGCGCAACCGCCGCCTGGCGGAGAAATTCAACGACTGGCGAGAAAGACTCAAAAGGGTGGTGCAGTAAAATGTCATGGCGTTTGATAGCAGCGAAGATATCCTTATTCCGCGTCAGTTGTATAGGGACAACAGGTTTGAATGGAGTGAACGTGAGATCGGGACGATCAACTAGGGCTATTATTTCCTGCAATCGGTTAAGGTTAACCGGGCCATCCACCAAAAAGAGGCGATCCCGTGTCATTTCAAACCGGTCTAGCAGGAAGCTGACAGTTTCATCGGGACACATAGCATCAATTTCCAGGCGCACTTCATCCCCGTAATTACGCATCGCCAATTCGCCTTGCACAGCCAGCAGCAAGTCATCGATGGCATCGTCATCGACAAAAAAATCACTGTTCCGGGTCACCCTGAACTGGTAACAGCCCTTGACGGCCATGCCATTGAACAGCTCTCCCACAAAAGCATGGATGATGGAAGACAAAAACACGAAATCGGCAGTCCCGCTTTGGGTTTCTTCCGCTGGAAACTGGATGATACGCGGCAGGGACCTAGGCGCTTGTAAAATGGCGCGTCCGCTGTTCCGCCCAAACGCGTCCTTGCCTGTCAGGGAGATAATAAAATTTAAGCTCTTGTTTAAAATCCGTGGAAAGGGATGGGCAGAATCCAGGCCTACCGGGGACAAAATTGGCAATAATTGGTCGTTAAAGTAAGTTTCCAGCCATTGATGCTGTACTTCAGTCCAGTCATTGCGGCGGATAAAGCGTATATTTTCCTGTTGCAGTTTCGGGATCAATATCTCATTGAGCACCCTGTATTGCTCATCAACCAGTTGATGGGCATTAGTGGCAATGAGTTCCAGTTGTTCATTAGGATTTAAACCATCTTGTCCGATTATGACTTTGGGATCAATAGCCGCCATTTGTATCACGCCGGCAACACGGATTTCGTAAAATTCATCGAGATTGGAACAGGAGATGCACAGATAATTAAGCCGTTCCAGTAAAGGTACGTTTTCATCTTTGGCTTGTGCCAACACCCGCTTATTGAACTCGAGCAGGCTTAGTTCACGGTTGATGTAGAATTCCGGTCTTTGCAGGTCGATAGTTTCAATTTTCTCTTTTGTTGTCACATCTAGTGTTGTCATGTGTTGTCCATTAGTGTCAGCTTGCGATACCTGATATGAAAACATGCCGGTCACTGATTTGCTCGACAGTCAGGGGTAGCCCCGCTTGGGCCATCTGGTCGTTGATTTCTTCAACGGTAAATGCCGCCAGCAAGGAACAATAAAAATCCCGTTGTAATATTTCGGGTTCCTTAGTGGCATAGGTTTCGATTAATGCTTTTGCCATTTCGGTTGTGTCCGGCCTTATTAAGTCCATAACGGCTATGCGCGTACCGGATGTGGAATACGTCTTCACCACTTGCCAAAGCACTTGCGGGTCAGGCAGGTGGTGCAGCAAACTGTTGCTGAAAATAATATGGTAACGCAATTCCGGCAGTTCAGTATCGGGCAGCTTTCCGTGAATAAAATTCAGCCGTGATTGCAATTCAGCATCAATAGAATTTACACCATAATCTATCATGGGTTTGGAACCATCAATAGCATCAATCTTGCAGAAGGGAAAAGCCCTGGCAAACCGGCGGCTGATATCGCCAGGACCGCAACCCAAATCCAGCGCTTTGCCGCTGAAGCCGGGTTCATTCACAAATGCTTTTAGCCGCTGTATAAATTCACTATGCGGCTTTTCAAAATCAGCTTCCGCATAAGCGACAACTTGTTCTGCGTCGTCCATTAACTCAGGTTCTAGCACTCTTTGCATCAGGCGTAACCTCTTTTCCCCTGTAAGCCACCAGTATGTACGGCGACAATACGCTGCCCCGGCTTAAAATAGCCTTTTGCAATCAAATCGTAGAGACCATACAGCATTTTTCCGGTATACACGGGTTCCAATGGGATTAAAGTTTTTTGCTCAAAAGCAGCCATAAATGACACTAATGTTGGGTTAAGTTTAGCAAATCCACCGAAATGGTAATCCTGAAATATTTCCCAGTTATGAAATTCTCCAGACAGCAATGATTGCACATCCGATTGCAAAAATCCGGCGTTTTTTAATGCGGCAAAACCCAGCACTGAAATTTTCCCAGAAACGGCGTTGATAAGACCCGCCAACGTGGCTCCTGTTCCACAAGTCACACACAAGGTATCGTATGGGATGTCAATTTCATCGACCAATTCCGCAATGCCTTTTAAGGCCAGGCTAGTTGCGCCGCCTTCCGGTAACCAGTATTGGTGGGGCTTGAGTCCGGGCAAATCCTGCCAATGCTTATAGTTTCTGTAGTGGCGATAATCAGGACGCGATACAAAACGTAGTTCCATCCCCCAGTTTTCCATATCCAACAAGGTGGGGGTTAAGGGTACAGGTCGTTCACCTCGAATAATGCCTATGGTGTTCAGGCCGAGAATCCTGCCCACATAAGCTAAAGCGTGCAGGTGGTTTGAGTAAGCGCCACCCATGCTGATGATTGTATCCGTGCCCAGCGACAAGGCTTCATCCAGGCTATATTTAAGCTTACGCCATTTGTTTCCGGAAATGACGGGATGTAGCAGGTCGTCCCGTTTTATCCATAGATTGATGTCATGGTTTTCGAGAAAGGGATCATCTATTTTACTCAAGGCTGACAGCCCAAAGGTTTGTTCCAGCTTAATCAGTTCTGGGTGCATAAGGTTGTAACAACCCGTTTATATGTTATGTTGATATTATTTAACCGTCCAAGCCGCGAACGTTCTTCAAGAGTCAAACAAGAAACTAAAGCCTGCAAAAGCGCCGTAATCATCTGAATTCGTGGTTAAGCCAACCGATCCTCCGAAATCCAATACCAACTGGCGATTAACCGTATAATTAAGTGCCATTAACCATTGGCTGGAGGTTTCTTGTTGCGATCCTAAAACTCCAGAGAACTCACCTGCTATACCCCAATGACCTGAAAGAGGATGCGAAGCAGCAAGAGCCCAATTATATTTATAGCGATCATGTTCTTTGGTATGAAAACCTTGGCGAATCACACCTATATTTAAATCAACGCGTAAATCAGCAATATCCTGGCTAATAATTAAAGTGCCTGAATAATCGGTGCGCCCCGTTCCTAAAGGTTTAGCGGCAGAAGGCAAGATAACACCGCCTTCAATACCGAATGCCAATGTACTGCTGAGAGGGTGATAATATTTTAATAAGAGCGTCGTATTACCAAAACTGCTATCAACGTGTTCCGCGTTTTCGGCTTTAATCCAGGCCTCACCACCGACTAAAATTCCCCAATTTTCAAGGAACGCATATTTTAGTAAAAACGGAAGGCTATATTGTTCCTCAATCATCCCAGGTTGATTAAATTGTGTTCCCAGCTCAAATTCGAAATGATTTAAAGCTGATAATTCGGCAGGATTTGAAACCGTTGGCCGATAAGGGGTTACTGTCGGCAATTCAGCCTGAACATTGACCGAAATAAGTAGTGATAATAATACAAGCACTAACACGTAAGGTTTTATACATGCCCGCTCTTTGTGCCAAGCGCCATAACCCCGTCATTCAGGCCTTTTGGGGTCGCCTTCAGAGTAACGGTAAAAACGGTAAAGCCATTACTTGTGCCGCTATGCGTAAGTTAATTCATATCGCCTTCGGCGTCATCAAATCTGGCAAACCTTTTGATCCTAACTATGCC